>JBLIFO010000120.1:0-8812 GCA_047633875.1 Marinoscillum sp.
AAAAGAGCAACCGAATTGTATGACTCTGCATTAACAGAATGGCAATTTCAGAATACAGTTTTCCCAATCGTCAGAGATTACAAATCAGCACAAGCATATGCGCTTAGCGCCTCCTATTGGGCTGAGGAATCTTATATTAAATCTATAGCCCGAGCACAAAATCTATCTGACCTTATCAATTCGAAATTGAAAAGTGTAGAGCGTAAACTTGATAATTATCGTCAGAATTATGGAAATCTGCCCATTTCCAAAAAGGCATCAAAAACTTATAGTAGCTCAGAGATGCTATTTGCTGAAGCAAAATTAACCAGTCCTTCCACGGACTTACACACCTCGATGGTCAAACTACTAGCTGCAGAAGATTTGATAGACAGCCTAGAAGAGTCGAGCAATCTTCTGCTGAAAAACTATTTCGAATCATATCATTTATGGAAAAAAATATTTAACAATGGAGTCTCCACATCATTGAAAAACAAATCCCTTCTGATTGTTGTAGATAAGTTTCAACACGAATGTCAGATTTACCAAAATGGTCAAATCAAGACAAAATTCAATATCGAACTCGGTCCAAATTGGATAGGAGATAAAATGTATGCTGGTGATAAATCCACTCCTGAAGGAGCATATAAAGTCCTATCAAAAAAGAAGAATGCCAATACAATCTATCATAAAGCTTTGCTGATTGACTATCCCAATCCACTTGATAAAGTAAGATTTGAGCAGAACAAGATAGATGGAAAAATTCCGAAAGCTAAAAGCATAGGCGGCTTGATAGAACTACATGGTCATGGCACCAAAGGAGCCGACTGGACTGACGGCTGTGTAGCAATAGCTAACGAAGATATGGACAAGCTTTTCGACTGGACATCTGTAGGTACTCCAGTAATTATAGTAGGATCACTGAAGCCACTCGCTGAGATAATAAAATGAACTTCTTCCAGCAACATAAAGCGATCGTCATCCAAGTAGCCGTGCTGCTTGCATTGATTTTCACTCTCTTCTTTGTAAATCGTTTGACCTTTCTTGGTCTTTCATCGAACATCGACACGGAAAATACTGAACTCACTCAGCGCAAATCTTCTGAATTGATCTCAAGTCTTGCACTAGTTGATAAAGCACTAGCAGCTAAGGCTCCTAAAAATGGATACATTGTCGTGAACAGTGCTGCCAACGTGTTTTCACTTTATAAGAATGGGGAGCTGATAAAGCGCGACAAATGCTCTACCGGAAGCTACATAAAGCTTAAAAAAGGAGATCAACAGCACTGGATGTTTAAAACTCCAAAGGGTGAATTTCGCATCAGAAATAAAACAGTAAATCCTGTATGGAAAAAACCAGACTGGGCATTCGTGGAAGCAGGCTTACCAGTACCCAGTGCAAACCATCCTTCAAGATTTGAATACAATGTGTTAGGAGATTACTCTCTCGCGATAGGTGATGGTTACCTCATCCATGGCACCTTGTACCAGCGCTTTCTTGGCCTCCCTGTGACACATGGATGTATCAGGCTAAATGATGAAAATCTTGAGCTGGTCTACAAATCACTACCAATAGGTGCCAAAGTTTATATCTTCTAACATATCACAGATGATAGCTACCAAATTCCGCAATGGTCTATTTATTTTAATAATAGGTATACTATTCTATTCAGGATTCTTAATCGTAAACGCTACTATTCGCGCTCATGAAAAGCTTATTTCTTTCAGCTCTTCAGAACAAATCCTCGGTGATAGCATTCCCAGTAACACGGAGCTTGATTCTCTTACGAGACTTTTGGCTTTCAGAGAAGCCCAACTCGCGCTATCTAAAAATGACTCTATTCAGCTGATATTGGATTTAGCAGGTGGTTCGGCAAAACTCAGCATCCACAGTGTGAATATTTTAGAATCTGAAATCAGAATATTGAACGAGGAACCGCTTCTCCAAACCTTGAGTAGTGATCAGTATTACGCACTTTTTTCTGAGCCAATCAAAATTGTCTCTGTGAATTGTACGGTAATAAAAGAGCCAATAGTAGAAATAGAAGCACCAAAGAATGCCGAAGAAGCAGCCGCCAATGTAAGCCTTCCTGACACACTGCTACAATCGCCTTCCTTTTTGAGAATTGATCTAGAAAATGGAATTTCAATTTTCCTCAACCAATCAGAAATGGAAACAGAAAATGACGAATTGGTAAAAGACCAATTCGTCAAAGACTTTCATAGAAATAGATTAAAAGAGTTTTTCAGGTGCTTACTAACATTTGATACGTTCGAGTATCACCCAAAAATAACCTTTGAGTTGCCCAGATCAGACATCAATGCGATCTACCGTGCCCTACCCAATCAAGCTTTGGTTGTCTTGAGGCCTTGATAAAAAACTTTAAACTAGGCCGTTTACTTTCATCCATCCGCCACCGTTCAAACAGTCTACACCTTCTTTTTTAAGAATGCTGGTAGCCTGACCACTACGCATGCCAGAGGCACAGCATAGCACTATTTTCTTATTGAGCTTCTTGATGTCTTGGATTTGACTACCAATAGTCTGAAGGGGATAATTTTTTGCTCCATTCACATGACCTCCTTGGAATTCTCCAGGTGTACGCACATCTATTACCAACGCTCCTTCTTTGAGGTATTCCTGTATAGTATCGTTACCTCCTCCAAATAAATTTCCTAATATTCCCATTTGCTTGTTTTTGATACAAAAGTATACGCATCACGAACCAAGGGATGTTACATAAGTTACATAGCGAAGGAAATTTTGCTCAAAGTAACGCGGCGGCTTCTTTGTCCATGTACCAGTTCAGTTCACCTTCAGTTGGGAAAATATGTGCCGCAGGATAGCTGTAGAAATCACCAAGTTTCTTCTGGATATCTTTGATCTTATGCTTCTTCCCAGCTCCAGTTACTAAAAACACTACCTCTTTGGCAGAGTTAATCACGTGCCCCGTGAATGTCACTCGCTTCTGCCCAGATGTAGGGTGTGTGGCTACTCCACAAAGATGCTCGGACGACATTAGTGCCATCTGATTTGGGAAGATGGATGCAGTGTGTCCGTCTTCTCCCATTCCCAAGATGATCATGTCGAAGACTGGTAAACCTTTATAAGTGGGTACGTATTCCATCAGTTCGTTTGCATAGCGGTCTGCTTCTCTTTCAGGATTACTTTCTCCATGTACGCGATGTATATTCTCAGCAGGTATGCTAATGTTATTTAGCAAAAGACTTTCAGCCATTTTGAAATTACTTTCATTATCCGTAGGCGGAACGCAACGTTCATCACCCCAGTAAAAATGAATGCGCTTCCATAAACCGGAATCCGAGTACTGCTTCGATAAATATTCAAAAAGTAATTTGGGTGTAGACCCTCCAGAAAGTGCACAATGATAAAAATCAGACAATGACGCTCGCTTCATCAAATAATCACCAAAGGCCTCAGCTGTCTTCTTTGGAGTGTCAAAAATTCTGTTACTCATATATAAAGGTTGATTGAATTCGTTTTTTTAATAAGATTAAAGTTCGCAGAAAATGCCATCATCGGAAAGATTCTTACATGGGTAGCGCCACTGCATATTGGTACCTTCTATGAGATCGTCCACATTTTCTGGGCCCCAACTTCCTGCTGGATAACCATAGATTGGTAAAGTCGGATCTTCTTTCCACGCTTTCAAAATTGGGTCTATGAATTCCCAAGCTGCCTCGACACTGTCACCACGTGCGTACAAAGTGGCGTCTCCTTGCATACAATCCAGTAAGAGTCTTTCATAAGCATCTGGCACATAGGCATCTGTCAGGTCAGAGTACTGAAAGTCCATATTTACGTTATTTACTTTGAATCCCGCGCCTGGCACTTTCATACCAAACTTGATGAGGATTCCTTCATCTGGCTGAATCCTTATCACCAGCATATTTTGAGTATTGACCCCCGCTTCATTCATGAAGAGGTGATGATGGTTTGGTTTGAAATGTATAACCACTTCTGAAACACGCGTAGGTAGTTTTTTACCTGATCTTATATAAAAAGGAACACCGGCCCATCTCCAGTTATCAATAAAGAACTTTAACGCAACAAAAGTCTCTGTTCGAGATTCAGGATTCACATCCTGCTCTTCTCGGTACCCTGCCACTGGTTGCCCCTTGATTTTGCTCGCGAGATATTGCCCACGGATAACATCATGTCTGATCTCATCTTCAGTCAACGGACGTAGTGATTGGAATACCTTTAGCTTTTCATTTCTAATACTTTCAGCATCTGCTTTCACTGGGGGTTCCATTGCCACAAGTCCTATGAGCTGTAGCAAATGATTTTGTACCATGTCTCGCATCGCTCCCGATCCTTCATAATAGCCTCCCCGCTTCTCCACTCCTACAGACTCTGCAGAGGTGATTTCCACACGGTGTATATAGTTGCGATTCCACAATGGTTCAAATATGCTATTGGAGAAACGTGTCACCAATAGGTTCTGGACAGTCTCTTTCCCCAAATAATGATCAATACGATAAATCTGATGCTCTTTATAATCCTCTAGAAGGCTCTTGTTAAGCGCTAAGGCTGATTCCAAATCATAACCAAAAGGCTTTTCTATAATTACTCTTGTCCATCCTTTGGTTTCTTGATTGAGACCGACACTAGCGAGGTGTTTAGGGATAACTGGATACAAGCTAGGCGGAACGCTCAAGTAAAAAATCGCATTACAATTAGTATGATAGTCCGCATCTATGGAGTAGAGTCTATCTGCAAGCGTCTGATAATCCGCTTGACTCTTGGTATCCATGGAGTGGTAATGTATCAACTTTGCGAAGTTTTTCAGATTCTCTTCCCCACCCTTGGCTTTCAAATGCTCATTTTCGAATACCACCTTTTGACGAAAGTTTTCATCATTGTACTCGGATCTACCTACACCTACTATGGCATACTTTTCCGGAAGGTAATTTTTCTGATAAAGATTATAGATGGCAGGTATGAGCTTCCTCGCTGTGAGATCGCCCGATGCACCAAAAATTACCAGAATCTGATTATCATTTTTTATCATTTCTTAGAATATCAACAAGGAAACATTAATTTCACTTCATTAAATCACATAGCCTCACGAAGCGGAAAGATCTTAATCTTATTTCTTCTGTGAAACATTTTCAATCTTAAAATTAAAGCATAATGGCGGATCAACACGATTTTGGACTAGTAGGTTTAGGTGTAATGGGCAGAAATTTTATTTTAAACGTTGCTGATCATGGATTTTCGTCCATGGGACTGGATACAGACCAAGAAAAAGTGGATGCCTTGAAGGCTGAAGGTGCCAAAGTGGTAGTAAATGGGACTACAGATGCAGCCGTATTTGTGAAGGCACTCAGTTCGCCTCGCAAGATCATGCTACTCGTGCCTGCTGGCAAACCTGTAGATGCCGTAATTGCAACTTTGCTACCTCATCTTTCTAAAGGGGATATTATAATTGATGGCGGAAATTCATTCTTCGAGGATACAGAACGTAGGATTACTTATCTAGAAGAGAAAGACATACATTTTTTCGGTGCTGGAGTATCTGGAGGTGCCAAAGGGGCAAGATTTGGTCCCAGCATAATGCCTGGTGGCAATCGAGAGGCTTATGAGCATGTTCGCCCTATTTTTGAAGCGGCTTCCGCCAAAGTAGGTAATGACCCTTGCGTAGCCTATATGGGACGAGGTTCTGCTGGTAATTATGTGAAAATGGTCCATAATGGCATAGAGTACGCCTTGATGCAGCTGATTTCAGAGATCTATGACATTGCCAAAAAAGGAATAGATTATTCAAATCCAAAACTTGCAGACCTTTTTACCGCTTGGAACAAAAGGGAGCTGCAGTCATTCCTGATAGAAATCACAGCAGAAATCTTCAAAAAGAAAGATGACTTGACTGGAAATGACTTGGTAGACATGATCTTGGACAGAGCCAAGTCAAAGGGAACGGGTAAATGGACTAGTCAAAATGCTATGGATCTAGGTATACCTGTTCCTTCGATCGATTCGGCAGTAACTATGCGAGCAATTTCTGCTTACAAAGACATAAGAGTACAAGCAGACAAGCAATACCACACACCTTCTAGAGTTTTTGACAAACCAGATGCTCACACATTGGAGCATGCCTTGATCTTCGCGTTTATAGTGACATATGCGCAAGGAATGTCACAGCTCGCGGCGGCCTCTAAAGAATACAATTATGGTCTAAATCTTGAAACTACTGCCAAGATCTGGAGAGGTGGATGTATCATCCGTGCTAGATTATTGGAGGATATCAGAAAAGCATTCGATAAAAATCCCGCACTTGAAAACATCATGCTCGATAGCAACTTCATTCAGAAACTAAAAACTGTTGAAGGAGATGCTCGAATTGTAGTGAGTTTCGCTGTGACCAGCGGAATTCCTGTCCCTGCATTGTCATCTGCTTTGAGTTATTTTGATGCTTTCAGATCTAGTAGCTTACCGCTCAACTTGATCCAAGCACAGCGAGATCACTTCGGATCACATACTTATGAGCGTACCGATCGTGAAGGCATTTTCCATACAGAATGGTAATTGACTAAACTTGAAATTCTTTTAAGAAAAGCAGCGGTTCAAGAACGAAAATCACACAAATTTTCTTGAATCGCTGCTTTTTCATTTTATATTCAATCTAAAATATACGCCTTTGAGTACCATAGCCTCCACGCCCAAACCTCCATACTATGCTGTCATCTTTAGCAGTGAGCTATCTAGCAACACGGAAGGCTACGAAGAGATGGCAGAAAAAATGGTGACCCTAGCGGAAGAACAGCCCGGTTTCTTAGGAATGGAATCAGCGCGAGATGGATTAGGAATTACTATTTCCTATTGGGAAAATTTGGAATCAATCAAGAAATGGAAAGCTAATACGGACCATCTGGCTGCACAAAGAAAAGGAAGAGAAGACTGGTACGCCGCTTACAAAACGCGTATAGCATTTGTAGATCGTGACTATGGAATGAACGCCTAACAAAAGTTTAATTCACAGTTAGTTGAATTAAACTTTTGTTAGGTGGAATGTTTTCGTACATTCCTAGAATGAACAGGAATGTAGTTTTAGGGATTATCGCATTTATATGCTGGTCCGCCTTCAGCACATGGTATTATGTGACTCAAATCAAAGATTTTGAAGATCAAAACATGACCGTGGCTGCTGAACCTATAGAATCTAAAGTAATACAAGATACTTTGGTGTCTGTGACGGAAGTTGTGCCTACAATTCCTTTCGAGGTAAATCGCACAGTAAATTTCGAAAAAGACTCTGAAGAGTTAATCAACCCAGCATTGTTTTCCAGCTTTATGGATAGCATCCAAAATACTAACGGTGGGCAGAATACTAACATTCAATTGACAGGCTATACTTGTGACCTTGGTACCGAAAAGTATAACCTCGCCCTTGGGCAACAAAGAGCAGATAAGATTAAAAAATCACTTGAATCAAAGTTCCCTACAGCAAGGATTTCCACAGAAAGCAAAGGAGAAAGTGAGCCTTTGAAACCAAATACAAGCGAAGCAAACCGCGAAGCAAATAGAAGAGTAAACATCACCATAACAACTAACAAATGACATCAGCGATATTTGAAATATTAGGCCTTCTTACAGTTAGTTGCCTTATCGGAATATT
Organism: Marinoscillum sp.; assembly: GCA_047633875.1. Classification (GTDB taxonomy): domain Bacteria; phylum Bacteroidota; class Bacteroidia; order Cytophagales; family Cyclobacteriaceae; genus Marinoscillum. The sequence continues at coordinate 7,622 of JBLIFO010000120.1, forward strand.
CTTCACCTATAGATACTGGAAGGCTAAAATGGCAGTTTTGGTAACAGAAAAGGGAAACTTGGAAGCTGAAAACATGAGTCTGAAAAAAGAAAAAGATGATTTGAAAAAATCTAATACTCAGCTTTCTCAAGAAAAATCTAAAGCAGCTGAAGATAAAGCTTCATTGGAGGGGAAAATAGATAATCTGAACAAAGAAAAGGCTGGTCTAGAAGATGAGAAAAGCAAAATGGAATCAGATCTCAAAAAAGCTAAGTCAACTCCAGCACCCGCAGCTAAGTCAGAGGATCCGAAAGAAATAAAAACACTAAAGGATAAGATAGAACTGATGGAGCAGGCTCTTGGGGAAAAAGAGCGTGAGCTAGAAGCGGTAAGTCTGGAACTTGAAGTGAAAAAGGTTTCTTATTACAAACAAATAGACGGTAAGAGATACAAGGCCAAAACAATCATAATGGCTGACAAAGCCGTGGAAGGTAAAGGTGATGGAAGAATCAGCATGGAAGATGCCAAAATGATTTTTGACACAATCTCAGATGGCCATGCTTATACCCAAGTAGAAAAAGACACGATGCATTATCTGAGAGAAAATTATAATTGGACAGAAAGCGCCGACGAACTCTTTAGAACTAAAGTAAGAAGCTGGGCTGCTAAAGGTCATGAGCTTGATAGCTAAAGAATGTGATCTTCTGCAAGACTCTTCGCCTAAGCGTCTCTAAATAACAAAACAATCCCCGCACCGTGTTTGATTACACAGTTTGGGGATTGAAATCAACCCTAACTAATTAATCTTACTGACCCTGACCAAGTGAAAATGCTGGCTTACCGTCAAACTCATATAGGTTTTCAGTTTTGATCACATCTATTCCGTAAGCGATAGAGCTACTAAGGAGTCCTATTATATCTTTTTTCAAAATAGCACTCTGCTTGTCTCTAGGTTGAAATCTGCATCTCCAATGGTCTGTGCAGAAAGTCTCTTCAAATCCCTCTGGCCATACTTTCACACCTCTATTGGTGATCATTGAAAGTGAAATTTGCTCGTTTTCGAGATGCTGCATCAACTGACCCATCTTCTCTGGATCCCTATTAGAGCAGTGTACGAAAATGTCTACCCCGACGAGTCGTTTATCTGCTGCAGGTCGTGGCGTGTATTTTGGCAAATTGAAGGCTACATCATTCTTAAATTCTACAGAGTGC
>JBLIFO010000121.1:0-8780 GCA_047633875.1 Marinoscillum sp.
TGGTTAAGGAGTAAACTGATGCTTGCGCATTCCTCCTCAGTCTACAGCACTACCCCATGGGTCTGTGGCACACAGAACAATCACTTAAAAGGGTAAGAGATATGCCCAATCTTGAAATTAAGATCAATTTCGCATTGAGCGAATAGCCTCTTTTTTCCTTTTGGTACACAATTGTTCCATCAGTGTTTTTTACTATTTATAATTGTGCCTGATTTTTCATAATTAAAGGCGATTATTGCCTCCATAACATCAGCACTATTTTGAGTCAATGTATAATCCCGGGCAAGAGGAATCATGAATAACTTAAGCGCTGCCCAATTCTTCTTTCCTCTGCTATTTAGCTTTTGTGCAATTGTATCTTTCGGACAAGACAGTGAACACTCCAGTTGGGAGCTGGTAAATGAAGAGAAAGGCATAGAAGTATTTTCCCGAATGGGACAAGACTCTAGCCTCAAAGAAATTCGGATCATTTGCACAGTAAAGACGACTATGGATCACATGGCGGACTTCCTTTCAGATGTGTCGTTATATAGCGATTGGGTCTATAAATGCGACAGTTCTTCACTATTAGAAAAGGTGAATGAGAGTAAATTCAGCTATTATATCACCTTAGATTTTCCCTTCCCTTTCGCAAATAGAGATCTCGCTGTGGATACCCATCATTCGATTGACTCCTTCACGGGCATCTATCAATCTCATTCAATAGCAATCAAAGTTCCAGAAAATGAAAACGATAGTTTCGTCCACATTAATGAATTTGAGTCTAGCTGGACGATCACTCCCCTGCCATCTGGAGACCTTCACATAGATTATCAGTCGCGCTCGAACCCTGGAGGAGATATTCCTGTTTGGTTAGTAAATCTGGCAATCACCAAAGGACCCTACGAGACCATGAAGCGATTTGTCCATATGGTTGAAAAGGATTAAAAACTCCTAATAGGTGAAGAAGAATTTGGGTTGGCAATTGATGCCCAATAAAAACTAACCAAGAAACACAAACTGATGAAGATTAATCTGCTCGCTATTGCGATTTTACTGCTATCGCCAACTCTCTTAAGTGCGCAGAAATCTTCAGTCAATGTATCAGGCACTATCAAGGACAAGACAACAGATGAATTCCTGCCTTTTTTAAATGTGATCCTTGTACTACCTGCTGATGCTTCGCTTATCACAGGAACTATCTCTAATGAGAAGGGATTTTTCACGCTCGCTGGCGTAAAGCCTGGCGAATACATCCTTCAGGTGACCAATATTGGTTATTCAAAGTATACTGCTCCCCTATTTGTTGGTTCCAATTCTGAGTTTATAGACATAGGTTCCGTTTGGACGGAGGAAAGCATCCAGCAGCTAAATGATGTAGTGATCACAGCGAAGCAGGACGCGGTGACAGGAACTATGGATAAGAAAACCTATGATGTAGATGACAATGTAAGCCAAAGCGGAGGCAGTGTACTCCAGTCTATGAATAACCTACCTGGTATTACTACCCAAGATGGACAAGTACAGCTGCGAGGCAATGATCAGGTGATGGTACTCATTGATGGCAAGCAAACGGCGATCACGGGGTTTGGAAAGCAAAATGGCTTAGACAATATACCCGCCTCCGCTGTTGCGAAAATTGAGATCATCAATAATCCTTCTGCAAAATATGATGCCAATGGCAATGCGGGTATTATCAATATCATCCTAAAGAAAGAAGAGCAAACAGGCCTCAATGGTAAAGTGGGTTTATCAACAGGTCTTGGTGCGCTTTGGGTGCGAAGAGAAAATCTACAAGGCATACGCCCTCAGTATCAGGCAACGCCTAAGATCAACCCATCCATTGCATTGAACTATCGCAAGAAGAAGGTCAATCTTTTCATACAGGCTGATAATCTCTATACTGAGACACTGAACAAAAATGAGTTTGTGACTAGAACCTACGATGATGGAACGGTCATTAACCAGCAGATGAAAAGAAACCGAAACACCAATTTCTTCACTTCTAAAGCCGGATTGGATTGGTTCATCAATGATCAAAACTCCCTGACTGTCTCTGGTTTGTTTAGTAAGGAATCTATTAACGATTATGGAGACCAGCCCTTCTTCAATGGAAACACTGGTGAAAGTCTCAGGCTTTGGCAGTTTCTAGAAGATGAAGTCCTTACAGCGGGCATGGCTACTTTGGCATTTGAGCACAAATTTCAACGGCCGGGCCATAAGCTGAATATTGGTTTCAACTATACATTTGACCGAGAAGACGAAAAGTATTTCTTCGACAATACACGGCCCTCCTTCACTTCTAAAGAATCCTTCTTCCTCATTGCTGATCAGACAGTAGCGGACTTCAACTTGGACTACAGCAAGCCAATGAAACATGGTCTTTTGGAGACAGGTGTGAAATTCCGAAGAAGGACAATCCCTACCAATATGCAATTCAATCCATCTGCAACCAATTCCATACTAGATGTGGGAGCTGATGGTAAAGCAACGTATACCGAGACCATTCCTGCGCTTTATGGAAACTACACCTATGAGGTGCAAAAACTGGAAGCGGAGATTGGTCTGAGATTGGAATATGTGGATTTACAGTATGACGTAGATCCCAATCACAATACATACAAAAGTGATGGCTATGACTACTTACAGCCTTTCCCAAATGCCCGAGTTTCCTACAAACTCAATGACAATAATAAGGTTTCGGCCTTTTACAATCGCCGGGTGGACAGACCAGATGAAGGAGACATTCGTATTTTCCCGAAATATGATGATGCGGAAATCATCAAGGTGGGTAATCCTGGGTTATCACCTCAGTTTACCAATAGCTTTGAGCTTGGCTTCAAAAGTGGTTGGGACAAAGGGTATTTCTATGGAGCAGCCTATCATAGAACCTCTGATGGCACTATTACCCGTATCGCCACCACAGTTGATACGACCAACCTGATCTACAATATCTCCCAAAACGCAGGCAAAAGTTACAATACTGGTATAGAAGTGGTAATTAGTCAAGAGCTGTCAGACAAAGTGAGTGTGAATCTCAACCTCAATGGCTATCGCAATCAGATAGATGCATTCACAGTAGTCAATCAATATCCGATCGGCAATACTTTCACGGCAGATCGTCAGGAAGTGTACTCTGGCAATATCAAGCTCAATATGAATTTCAAGTTTGCTAAAAATACAGAGGCACAACTCACAGCTATCTACCTAGCACCTGACATTATCCCTCAGGGAACTATCAAATCAAGGTTTTCACTGAATGCTGGGGTCAAAAGAAGCATTCAAAGTGGCAAAGGTGAATTGTTCCTCAATGCGACGGACTTATTGAACACGATGGTGATCAGGAAGAAGATCAACGGCAACAACTTCAGCTATACCAGCACAGATTTTTACGAAACACAAGTCATACGTTTCGGATACAGTTTTAAGTTTTAGTTTGGGAATTAGGTTAAACACCCAAATGAAAAGTGACTTATTCTCGCGATTGCGGTCAGTTGAAAACAAATTTTAATTTCTTTGCAATCATAAAATCAAAACCATGGCTTTAAAGACTTTTGTCAAAATCAGTAATGTCGATAACCTGAGTGATGCAAGATATTGCGCAGGAATGATGGTAGATGTAATTGGTTTCAACCTCAATGAAAAAACCGAAGGTTACATATCGGCTGAGACGTTTGGAGAGATTACTGATTGGGTGGCTGGTGTAAAGTTCTGTGGGGAATTTGGAGACACAGATGTTGCTTCAATCAAATTGGCTAGCGCCAATTACAAACTTGATTTTATCGAAACCTCTCAACTAGATCTGTTGGAAGAGTTGAGCGAACTGGGAATTCCTTTGATCTACAGAGCTATTATTGACGCAAACAGGGATCTCAATACCATTGAGAAAAACATCGATTACGCAAAAGAGATAACCTCTTATGTCATCGTTGATTTTGGGAATCAGATAACAAGTGCACTTTCATTTAATGAAAACAACTTGGCTGATGCCAATATGATAATTTCTCTTAAAGCTGATAGTAATAATCTTGATGCTATGATTACCGAAGGAACCTATTCAGGAATCGAGCTAATGGGTACACCAGAGGATCGTCCAGGATTCAAAGACTATGACTATGTGATGGATACCCTTGAAGCGCTTGAAATATTGGATTAATCTTCCACAATACTATTAAGAGTAACCTCAAATACCACATTTGAATTAGCAGGTATACCAACTCTTGGGCTTGTCCCGTAAGCAAATCTCGATGGTAAGTACATAATCATCGATCCACCTTCACCCATGTAAGGAATTAATACCTGCCAGCCTGCAATAAGACTAGATAGTTTCAATGAAACACTATCTGCAGACTGAAGAATTTCACTTTCATCTAATATATTTAGCTTAAAAGATGCATTGATATTATTCGAGTTAATAGCATGATTTTCATTTCCTTGCTTTAGTAAAACATATCGGAGACCATGAACAGTATCTACTCTTGCAGTAATATTGTTTTCTACTAGATAGTCTGTTATTATCGCCTGATCTATTGCCACTTGCTCATCGAAGCTCACATCATTCCAGCCATTGAAACTATTGAGGCTTACGTCAAAAACAAGAATAGCATTAGCAGGAATTGAACCATTTGCATTAGGACCATAAGCGTATCTTGACGGAACAAACATCCTTATTTTATCACCAACGCCCATGTAAGGTATCAAGACTTGCCATCCAACAATTAGGCCACTCAATGGAAAAGAGGCCCCTTTCCCAGAATCAAATGTTTCTACTTGTCCTAATATATTCCCAGCATAATCAACATTCACCGAATTTGCTACCGTTGGTCGCTTGGTTCTGCTAGAATCTATTAATACGACATACCTCAACCCATGAACAGAATCTTGCAAGGCAGTAATACTATTCTCGGCGAGATAATCAGAAATGATTTGTTGATCAATCATCATTTGTTCTTCAAAACTCAAATTTTCAACATCGTCATTACAACCTATCAAAAGCGAAAAAGCCGCAGCACAAGCGATTAGAAATAGACTTTTCATTATCAATCTTCTATTTTAAAATTAAACTTCATGTATTTTATCAACTCTCCTTTTTCTGTCCAAATCTTCTCATACTTGGTTTTGATTCCCCAATGCTCAGCTTGTAAAGCTGATTTGTAGAGATCAAATGTGTACTCGAGATTATCTACTTTAAATTCATTCTCCAGCACTTCCAGCGTGTATTCAAATAAAGAGGTACTGTCCGTTTTGAACTTAAAACTCCCACCTGCCTTAGAAAGGCTTTTATAAATATTTAAATAACGAGGATTAGTCAATCTACGCCTCACATCTCCATCTTTAGGTCTTGGGTCAGGAAATGTAAGCCAAAACTCATCTACCTCTCCTACTTCAAAAAACTGATCGAGCATGTGCATCTGTGTTCTCAGAAATCCAACATTTTCGTAACCCAGTTCCATGGCATTGGTACTACCTTGAAAAAGCCTGTCACCTTTGATATCTACACCTATGTAATTTCGCTCTGGCTGGACACCAGCCAATCCTAGCGTATACTCACCATCCCCACAACCCAACTCAACCGTGATAGGACGCTCATTTTGGAAAAATCGTCGGTTCCAATGACCACTTATTTCATTAAATATCTCCTTGCCTGGCTCCAGGATGTTTTTACGAGTTGCATTCTCAGCAAACCTCAACAGCTTTTTTCTCACAAACCTTCAATTTCTGCAACCACAAAAGTACTTCCAAAGATAATAATGAGGTCATCTTTCTGTGCATTCATTTTCGCAGCTTCTATTGCTACATTGACATCTTTGAAACCTAATCCCCTTAATTCATAAGGTGCCACTTTGTTAAGTAATTCATTCACAGGCAAAGACCTTGGCACAGATGATTGAGTGAAATAATAGCTGGCTTCTGAAGGAAGCTGTGCTAATATCTTTTCAATGGCTTTATCTCGAACCACACCAAAAATAATGTGGAGTTTTGCCTTGTTAATTGACTTTATTTGATCTAAAAGCACTTTCACTCCAATCTCATTGTGGCTGATGTCTGCCACAATGAGTGGTTCTTCTGCTATAATCTGCCAACGCCCTTTCAGTCCAGTCAAGTCTTTCACATCATGCAACCCTTCTGCTAATGCATTTTCAGAGATTTCAAATCCTTGATTTCTCAATTCTTTTATTGTACCTAAAATGCCTGGTACATTTTTAAGGTAATACGAAGCAATAATGTCTGTGGTAAAACGGGATAGATCTTCTCTCCATCCTACTACATCGAAAGCACGATGATGCTCATTTAAGCCTTTATCGACAACCTTGAATTGGGTAGATTGGAATAATGGAGCGTTCACCTCATTTGCCTTATCTTGAAATACGGCAAAAATATCTGGTTGGTCGCTTCCAATTATTACTGGTCGACTAGGCTTGATAATCCCTGCTTTTTCTTTGGCAATAGCCTCCAAGGTATCACCTAAAATCTCAGCGTGATCAAAATCTATCATTGTAATGAGGCTCACCAATGGATCAATCACGTTGGTACTATCAAGCCTACCGCCCAAACCCGTCTCTATTATGGCTATATCTACACGCTTTTCAGCAAAGTGATTGAACGCCAATGCTACTGTTACTTCAAAAAATGAAGGATTAATGGCTTCAATGAGTAATTGACTGGCGGTCACGAATTCAGCAACCTCATCTTTCGAAATCTCTTGTCCGTTGATTTTCACACGCTCGGTAAAAGACTTGAGATGAGGCGAAGTATAGAGACCAGTTTTGTATCCTGCTGATTGCAGAATAGCAGCAATAGAATGTGCAGAAGTCCCCTTCCCGTTGGTTCCTGCTATATGTACTGACTTAAATTTTAAATGTGGATTACCAATTCCCTCTAGCAACTTGATGGTATTGTTCAAATCTGCTTTATAGGCCACTGCACCCACCCTTTGAAACATAGGAAGCCGCTGAAAGAGGAATGCCTGTGCCTCTGAATAGTCCATAACTTACTTTGCTCTGATGACAAAAGTGATTCTACCAGTGGAAACATTTGCTGGCTTGTATTCATTGGTCTGACTGAAAGATAGCCTTTCCACTGATTGACGGTATTTGCGCTCTACCACTTGAGATACAGTTGAGGATATCAACTCTATCCCTGTGATATACCCATCAGAATCAACAGATATGCGGTATTCTATCTTTCCTGTCTCAGCAGAATTATCGTTTGGTTCAGGATCCATATCCCAAACCCAACCAGACATCTGGAGACTAGCGCCATCGCTATTTCCTTTTTGGCCCATCAATGCGCGGGCATCTAATGTCCCTTCTGGATCACCAGGATCACCAGCAGCACCTACAGGTGCGTTATCACCGCTCTTTGGCTGTGTATTGGTAGTGCTTGCTGGGGCTTCAACCTCTTCCGTTGTTGATTCAGTCTTTACTTCTGGTTTTGGCTCTTCTACTTTTTTAACCTCCTCCACTTTCTTGACCTCCACCTTTTTTTCTACCGGATTTTTTACCTTCTCTTTTGGAGTTTCAACTACTTTCACTTCATTTACATCAGGAGTTGGTTCATCCACTATTGGCTCCACAAAATCCTCTGGAGTGGTTTCACTGGCTGATTCTACAGGCTCAGATTCCACCGTTTCTTCAGTGACTACTTCCTCGGAGGGCAAAACCACTTCTTCTTGAACCTCTTCTATTGGTTCACTATTATCTTCACTAAACTCATCAGTGGTTTGAGTGGTGCCAAAACTTAATTCAATCCCATAAGAAGGAATTGGAGGATCTGGCTCCCTCCATGCAATCAGAAAATAAAAGAGCAATAGCATCAGTAGCTGAACAGTCAACGATGTGACCCAACCAATCTGACGATATTTTTTCTCCTTCGCTTCTGACATTAGTTTATTCAGGCTTTGTGGCTATTGAAACGCGAGCTTCTAAAGCTGTGGCTATACCAGCAACTCTTACGACATATTCCACTGGTACACTTTTATCACAATGCAAGACAACCACCCCTTCTTTGCCAGCAAATGCATCACGCAATTCTGCCTCAAGTTGGTTGATGCTGACCTTTCGGTCATTTACATAGTACTGTAGATCCTCAGTAATAGTAACGCCTACTTTTTGCATGACTATCTCTGAGGATTTGCTAGATGGCACATTTATTGGCAATCCTGATGGTGTTATAAATGATGCTGTCAGCATAAAGAAGATCAGCAATAGAAAGACTACATCCGTCATTGATGACATGCTAAACGATGCTTCTACTTTATGTTTGGAAGAGAGTTTCATTTCTGAGGCTCTTGTAGTAAATCAACAAAATCGATAGCCGAAAATTCCATGTTATGGACCAGCTTTTGAACTCTAGTGATTAAGTAATTGTATCCTAAATAAGCGAGTATTCCTACAAACAAACCAGCCGCTGTAGTTACCATGGCCTCATAAATACCACTAGAAAGCAACTTAGGACTCACTGCTCCTTCTTCCTGCGCAATGGCTATAAAGGCTTGTATCATACCTGTAACAGTACCAAGGAAACCAATCATTGGCGCTGCGCCTGAAATGGTGGCAAGCATGCTGAGGTTTTTCTCCAATCGGTAGATTTCAACCTTACCAATATTTTCTATACTGACTTCAATGTTTTTCAGTGGGCTTCCTATCCTACTTACGCCCTTCTCTATCATACGGGCAACTGGCGTATCAGTATCGTGACACAACACCTTCGCTGCTGCTACATCTCCTCTTAGGACCATAGATCGTATTTTATCTTTGAAATCGGAGGGTGTTTTAGAAGCATTCTTGATGACTAAGATT
>JBLIFO010000122.1:0-8742 GCA_047633875.1 Marinoscillum sp.
ATAACCCTCAACCACCTATCAAAAAAGGCAGTCCAATTGGGCCTGACGAGAACAACTAAAACACCAAAGATGAAAGCCATAGGATTCAAAGAGTCACTACCGATAACAGACGAGAACAGCTTCATTACATTCGAATTACCAAAGCCTATACCATCAGGATATGATCTTCTGGTGAAAATATTAGCTGTATCGGTAAATCCGGTAGACTTTAAAGTCCGAAGATCAGCTGCAAAAGACAAAGTCCTTGACACCCCCAAAATAATCGGTTGGGATGCTGCGGGCATCGTGGAAGCGGTAGCCAGTGAGGCTTCACGATTCAAAGTGGGTGATGAAGTATATTATGCTGGTGACCTTACCCGCAGTGGTAGTAATGCTGAATACCAACTAGTAGATGAACGCATCGTCGGACACAAGCCAAAAGAACTATCAAACGCAGAGGCTGCAGCCATTCCTTTAACAGCCCTCACGGCCTGGGAATCAATCTTTGATAGAATGAAAGTGAATCCTGAGACTGACAAAGGAAAAACCGTCCTCATCATAGGTGGAGCTGGTGGTGTGGGTTCTATTGCCATTCAAATAGCCAAACAAGTAGCTGGTCTGAAAGTAATAGCCACAGCTTCTCGCCTTGAGACGGTAAAATGGTGCCTAGAAATGGGTGCAGATCATGTGGTGAATCACCTTTCACTGAAAGAGGAATTAGAAAAGATCGGTCATGGTCAAGTTGACTTTGTGCTGGATTTCGTGGATATCAATAGCTACTGGGAGATCGTCACGGAGATCATCAAACCTCAAGGACACATTGTGACCATCGCTGGCACCAGCGCACCTTTGAACTTAGCGCTACTCAAAAACAAGAGTGTGACCTTCAGTTGGGAGCTGATGTACACCCGCTCTATGTACCAAACTGATGATATGGAGAAGCAACATGAAATCCTGAATGAAATATCAAAATTGATAGATGCCGGTAAACTCAAAACGACCTTGACCACTACCCTCCAAGGCTTCACTGTTAATAATCTCAAAAAGGCCCATGAGCTTCAAGAGTCTGGTAAGAGCATTGGCAAAACAGTTATAGCCTTTTAATTGAAAAGTTGAGCGTTGATTAAACTACCAATTAGTTCTTAGCATCCAAGGCCACTTGAAATGCACTTATGTAAGTACCCGACAACTGATTCGGAACATATATCTTTTACTGGGCTTAATTTGTCTTATTCTCTGCTCAGCTTCTTACCACGATTCTAAACGATAAAGCTGGTTTGTGGAGACACAAACCATGGCATCAGAAGTTACACCATTGTTCAAATGGAGATCTATAAAGCGGAAAATACTACTAAATCAGGCTATACGGTCACATACACTCCTGATCATAGATAAATACATGTTTGGCAAAATCCTCCCATTTCATTTCTTGGTCTTGAAGTGCAGGGCAATCTCCATACATCTGCTTAGCGCCCTCTTTTGCATATTTCCCTTTTCGTATGACGACCGGAAGCTCACCATTCACAGAAACAAAATAGGAGTCGTCATCTCCACCAAGTAGCTTAGTATTGCCGCTCGACATACTCATGGTCTCTCCAGCATTACGATTTGCAAATACTTTGATCTTGGTATCATAGCCCGGGTTCAATAACTGGGTGAGTTCGTATCGCTCACTCCTACCGGGAAATCTTATCTTTTCGAAAATCACCCAATCGGTCTCTACCACTTTGAGGAAATCTTCATTTTCAGCCCTATTGAGGGTGGTGACCAGCGCCATGTCTTTCGGTCTAGCCATTACATCCGGCACCACTGCTAAGCTTTTCAGATCAGCAAGTTTGAACTTACGCCTTCCCTCCTCAGTCACAATGGCGCACGAAGATAGAGTTCCATTTGCAAGGCCCACGTTGGAAATACGGCCAGTGAGCGTGTCTCCAGCGTTAGTCACCACGTAGGCTTTTTCATTTTGTAAAATCTGATCTTGAGGGAGCTGCTGCACGAGAAACTGAGCCTGTGAACCAAAGCCTAGCGCGGCGCATAACAGAAAAAGCGAAGTTGATTTCATGGTGATTTTTTTCAGTAATTTCCGATACAGTTTCCACATTTGCAAGTGGTGATCAAAGCAAATTACATAATTACCAAAGCGAATTGTAGCATCAAAAAATCTCAATTGCTTTCGGAACAATAATGGCATTTCTCTGTTAATTATGGAGAATACGACGGTTAAACTGGTCTTTGGCCTTCGTTTTTCGTACCTTTGCGCACCAATCAAACCGGAACTACCCTATCTCTTTTAAAAAGAACCAAACCACACTCCTCAAAAACTTTTTGTCGCACCCCCGCGCAATCGAAAGGAGAATTCTGTGATTTGGGATATTATAATTTTCGTCATTTATGTGCTACTGGTCTTTGCAGTAGGCATCTATTTCTACAATCAAAATAAGACTTCTGACGACTATTATGTAGCTAGCAGAGATGTCAATAGCTGGCACATAGGACTCTCGGTAGTCGCTACGGATGTAGGTGGAGGATTTTCCATTGGACTTGGTGGATTGGGCTTCACCATGGGGCTTTCTGGCTCTTGGTTGCTCTTTACAGGCTTCATTGGCGCATGGATGGCAGCAGTATGGTTGATCCCCAAAGTCTTCGCTCTTCCGCACATTGGTAAGCTCTCTACCCTCCCCCAAATCTTCAAGCACTTCTATGGTGCCAAAGTTGCGGTGCTGGCGGGTATTATTACTACGATTGGCTATCTGAGCTTTACCAGTTCACAAATCATAGCTGGGGCTAAATTGGCATCCGGTACGTTCCCTGCTATCTCCGTTTCAAGTGCGGTCCTCATCATGGGTGCCGTGGCTATTGGTTATACCATTCTCGGAGGCCTCAAAGCAGTGATCTACACAGATACGGTGCAGTGGATTGTCCTCATGGCTGGCCTGCTCTTCGCCGGTATTCCCTTCGCATACTTCGCTATTGGCGGATGGGACGGCATCAAATCCGTAGTGTCAGCGGATGCGCTTTCGCTCACCAATGTTTCTGCTAAACAGCTCATCAATTGGTCTATCACAATCATCCCGATTTGGTTTGTAGGGATGACACTTTACCAGCGGATTTTTGCCAGTCGAGGTGAGAAAGAAGCTAAGAAAGCTTGGTTCATTGCTGGATTTTTTGAATACCCCATTATGGCTTTCCTTGGTGTGATCCTAGGGCTGTTTGCCAAAGTTGCTTTTGATCAGGGAGTATTTACAGATGTAGGTTTTGCGCCAGGTTCAGGGATAGATCCAGAGTTGGGATTGCCACTTTTGCTGCGTACTGTCTTGCCACATGGATTGATGGGATTGGTACTTGCCGCTTACTTCTCAGCAGTGATGTCTACGGCTGACAGTTGTCTTATGGCGAGCTCGGGATCATTGCTTACTGACATATTAGGTGTCAAGCCACCTACCGAAGAGATGGACAAAAAATCGCTCCGTCAGTCGCAGCTCGCCACTCTTGTGATTGGTATCCTGGCTTTGTTGATTGCATTGGTTTTGGAAAACGTCCTGGAAGCGATGCTTTTCTCTTATGCATTTATGGTCTCTGGCCTATTCGTGCCAATAATAGGCGCCTTCTATTGGAAAAAATCAACCGCCAAAGGTGCCATGGCTGCAATGATCGCTGGTGGAACTGTCACCACCACGCTTACGTTATTAGGTATTAACCTCTTTGGCTTTGATCCTAATTTGTATGGAATCCTAGCCGCCCTTGCCCTATTTATACTTTTTGCTAACCATAGAAAATAACGACATGAACTTTACAAAATATACCCCTTTCAATACTGTAGGAATGATCGAACGCGATCGAATTGCACAATTTTTATTCGAACACTTAGACGAGTATGGAGACAAAAAAGAAGATATCATGCGCTGTGTTGATTATGCATTAGAAAACGGTAGTCATCCAGGAGGTCTCATCTTACTTGCCGAAGAAGAGGACAAAATCGTCGGCGCTACGATTGTCAACCGCACAGGTATGACAGGCTATATTCCAGATAATATATTGGTCTATATTGCCATACACAAAGATCAGCGTGGCAAAGGCGTAGGAAAACAACTCATGCAACAAGCAATGGATTCAACAACCGGTGATATCGCGCTACACGTAGAGTCTAATAACCCAGCCAAGCATCTCTACGAAAAATTAGGGTTTAGCAATAAGTACCTTGAAATGCGATGGAAACGAAACGGATGAACAACTACATAGCATTCCGAAAGGAACTGCACCAACACCCCGAAATCTCCACTCAGGAGTTTGAAACACAAACAAGAATCCTCTCTTTCCTAGCAGGACTGGGCGTAAGCAATGCCCATCCAATCGGCGGCACTGGCGTGATCGTGAAGTTCATTGGGAGCCATCCGGGCAAAACGCTCCTACTGCGATGTGATACAGACGCGCTTCCCATTCAAGAGATCAATGAATTTGAGCACAAGTCGAGGAACGCTGGCGTCTCGCACAAATGTGGGCACGACGGGCACAGCACCATCATGGCTGCTGTTGCTAGCCACCTTGTGGCGAATCCTATTTCGGCTGGTAAAGTGGTCTTACTTTTCCAACCTGCCGAGGAAAACGGTCATGGAGCTAAGGCGGTATTGGCTGATAAATTATTTGATTTTGAACCGGATCTAGTATTTGCACTGCACAATGTGCCTAGCTTTCCTTTGGACCAAGTTGTGGTAAAAGAAGGTGCTTTTACACCTGCTGTGAAAAGTATTATCGTAAAGCTGGATGGAAAAACGTCTCACGCAGCAGAGCCAGAACTGGGACTCAATCCTGCTTTGGCTATCGCCGAATTGATACAGTTTTTCGCAGAAGTGAGCCAACCCGATCTTACGCGTGATGATTTCGCATTGACCACTCCTGTATATGTGCACATGGGTGAGAAATCTTACGGCGTATCTGCCGGTCATGGCGAGGTGCATTATACTATCCGCACATGGGACAGCAAGGCGATGGATCAAATAGCCAAGGCGTCTGTGGATGCTTCCAATGAAATAGCTGCGAAACATGGATTGACGGCAACCATTAGCTGGACGGAGGAGTTTTTCTCCAATCAAAATGATCCTAGGGCGGTAGATATCATTAGAAAATCAGCATCGGATAACGATTTGGAAATACTCGAAAAAGAAGCTCCTTTCAAGTGGGGAGAGGATTTTGGACTTTTTACCGAAAGGTACAAAGGCGCCATGTTTGGTCTGGGAGCGGGTGCGACACATCCTGCTTTGCACAATCCTGATTATGACTTTCCAGATGATTTAATACTCAGCGGATCGCAAATGTTCATTCGAATTATAGAAAACGCACTGCATGTCTAGTACCTCCACCATTACATTGAGCAAAAAGGCCTTGGCAGAAAACATTAAGTTTCTGAGGGACTTTTTTGACCCTAAAGTCAGGATCTCCTCTGTCGTGAAAGGCAATGCATACGGCCATGGCATAGAGCAGCTGGTGCCTATGGCTGAGGAAATGGGGATCGACCACTTCTCTGTACATAGCATAGACGAGGCTCAACTGGTACATGAAGTGAAAAACAATGCCTCCACCGAGATCATGATCATGGGCTATCTCAGCGATGCAGATATGGAGTGGGTGTTGAAAAACAAAGTATCGTTCTTCGTTTTTGATTTTGATCGACTGCATTGCGCGGCGAATACAGCGAAGGCTTTGGGTTTAAAAGCCAGGGTACATATCGAACTGGAGACGGGCATGAACCGTACGGGTTTTGGTCCTGAGCACATGGAGGAACTATCAGCTTTGCTTCTAGCCAACAAGAATCATGTCATCTTCGAAGGACTGTGTACGCATTTCGCTGGAGCGGAAAACATCTCCAATCTAAAGCGGGTAGAAAAGCAAAAAGAGCAGTTTATGGCGCTATGTGAGCTACTCCGCTCCAAAGGTCTTAAACCCAAAATCAAGCACGCCTGCTGCTCCGCGGCAAGCATGCGGATGCCAGAAATGCACCTTGATTTGGTACGGATAGGTATTCTTCAATATGGATTTTGGCCCAGCCAAGAGACCTTCATAGAATACATCCACCAAAATAATCTCAAAGAAGATCCTCTCAAGCGAGTGATCGAATGGACCACCGAAGTGATGAATATCAAGTGGGTGAAATCCAATGAATTTATCGGCTATGGCACCACGTATCTGGCTCAGCGAGATACAAGAATCGCGATCATCCCAGTAGGCTATTCGCATGGATTTAGTCGCTCATTGAGCAATCAAGGGCGTTTGCTTTTGAACGGAATCAGGGTTCAGGTAGTTGGTATGGTGAATATGAACAACCTCGCAATCGATATTACCGACATACCCAATGTGCAGAAAGGTGATTGTGTAACTATTATTGGTAAGAATGGTGAACAGGAAGTTTCCGTATCTTCATTCAGTGAAATGAGTGATCAGTTGAATTATGAACTGCTGACGCGCCTGCCTTCAAAAATCCCCAGATTAATTAAGTAACATGGCTTTTATAGAACTGTATAAAGACAAACTGAGTAATAATTATCGCTTCCTCGATACGCTCTTCAAAGAGCGCAACATCGACTGGGCTGTGGTGTCCAAGCTGCTCTGTGGAAATGAAAAATACCTGACTGAGCTGATCAGCCTCGGCCCGAAAGAGATCTGTGACTCCCGGATCAGCAATCTCCGCACGATCAAAAAAATCAATCCTGACATAGCCACGGTTTACATCAAGCCGCCAGCTAAGCAAAGCATCCCCGATCTGGTGAAGTACGCTGACGCCAGCTTCAATACTGAATACAAGACCATCAAGTGGATCTCTGATGAAGCCGTGAAGCAAAACAAGACCCACAAGGTGATCATCATGATAGAGCTTGGCGACCTACGCGAAGGCATCATGGGCGATCATTTACTTGACTTCTATGCTTCGGTATTTGAGTTGCCAAATATCAAAGTAACGGGGATTGGCTCTAACCTCAACTGCCTCTATGGTGTGATGCCGTCTGAGGACAAACTCATCCAACTGAGCCTCTACAAGCAGCTCATCGAAGCAAAATTCAACCAGAAAATCCCTTGGGTAACAGGCGGAACGTCTGTGGTAATCCCACTGATATTCAGACATCAAATCCCCAATGGTATCAATCATTTCCGCATAGGTGAAACGCTATTTTTTGGTTTGGACTTGGTGAATCATGAAATCATCCCCGGTATGGTAGGCGAGGTATTCAAACTCTTTGCGGAGATCATTGAAATCACCGAAAAGCCTAAAGTGCCTATCGGCGAACTTGAGCGCAACCCTTCGGGTGAAGTGTTTGAGATCAATGAAGAAGACTATGGTAAGAAATCTTACCGAGCCATTATAGATGTGGGCTTACTGGATGTTGCAGATCAGTATCTGATCCCAGAAGATGACTCCCTCACGCTGAGTGGAGCCAGCTCCGACATGCTCATCGTGGATCTTGGTGAGAAAAGTGGCAAGTACAAAGTGGGAGACCTGATCTCCTTTAACCTCAAATACATGGGCGCCCTCAGCCTATTTAGCTCCGATTATATCGACAAGCGGATAGTTTAAAATGCCATTGGTGTATTAGTAGTGGAATTGGGTGCTTACACGAAAGTGTAAAGGGTAGGTTTGAGATTTGGTTTTTACCTCCTATCCACGCCAAGTGTGTTTTATACATATAAATCGTTTAATAATACATTGTGTGTGTTATATTCGTTTTTAGACACTAGCACTTACATGGAGGAAATAATCTCACTGGTCTTAGCGTCTTTGCGACCCAGTCCTCTAAGACCAAATATTGAAGTAGTATTCATGCCTCGAGCCTCGGTTCATTTCCTCACGAATCGAAACGCTAAAGGTTTGTAAGAACAGAAACCACGGCATTAGGGATTTTTAGAAATAAATGAACGTTAAACTGGATATTTTTCACTTTATTCGGATGTTAGTCATCATTTCTCTCTTTGCAACTTTTATCGCCGATCTTCGGTAACTTTATTCTATGAATAAACAAGTGGCTATTGATTCACTAAAAGGCATGCCTCAAGATTTCGAACTTGATGAATTTATTGAGCGGTTAGTTGTTCTGGAAAAGATCGAAAAAGGTCGAAAGGATATAGAAACCAGTCAAACTTCTTCGCATGAAGAAGCAAAAAGCAAACTTAACAAGTGGCTGAAGTAGTCTGGACTAATAATGCATTAGCTGACTTAAGTGAAATTGCTGAATACATAGCCAATAATTCAACAAAGTATGCCGAACTAACGGTATACAAACTTTATTATAAAGTTGAAATTCTTTTTACTCACCCAAGAGTTGGTCGCATAGTTCCTGAAACCGAACAGGAGAATTTAAGAGAACTCATAGAAGGCAACTACAGAATAATCTATGAGATTGTAAATGACAACATTTTCATCCTAACTGTACATCACAGCTCTAGAATTCTGAAACTAAAAAATGGTGACTAAGAAACGATAGAACCTCGTTTCGTGTCCTCACGAATCGAAATTCTAGAGGTTTGTGAAGAATCAAAACCAGCGAGCGCTCATTGGTTACGAGGGCCGCCCATTCACAGGTCCTAGCGTCTTTGCGACTCAGTCCGCTAAGACCAAATATTGAAGAAGTATTCATGCCCGCCCTAAATTAGGTTTTCACTTCTACTTAATAAATGAATAGACTCAAATCACCATTTTTGACTTTAATTAATTGTCATTTCGATGTGCTTTACGAAGCACTCGTCTTTGGATATTTTGATATCATCAAGAATCAATGT
>JBLIFO010000123.1:0-8669 GCA_047633875.1 Marinoscillum sp.
CGACTATGATGTCACGCAGGGCGGTTTACGAAAGCCTTGGCGGATATGATGAAGCTCTAGAATATGAAGACTTTGATTTTTGGATGAGATCGTCGCGAGACTTTGAATACATTTTCAATCCCACCCCACTGGTGAAATACCGTAAAGTACAGGGGTCACATGGAGCTTCCCAAAGGGTCATCAGAAACAAGCATACAAATAGCACCTTGAAGGTTTGTCAAAAAATTGCGCAGCTCAATCGAAGTATTGAAGAAGACGAGGAATTAAGAAAGCGTTGTTGGTATGAGATCAGGCAATGCCTAAGAACCCTAAATCTTGAGCCAATCAACAATTATTTCTCCTTGATCAAAACGATCCAAAGACGAACTTTTTAGCCTAAAATCTGACTATCGACGATTGTCATCTGGCTGAAGCATACTTAGATAGCTATTGTATCGCTCCTCCACTATCACGCCGTTCTCCAAAGCATCTTGAATGGCACAACCAGGCTCGCCATTGTGCAAGCAATTGTGGAAGCGGCATTCACCCAAGAAAGCACGCATCTCAGGAAAATAATGTGCAAGCTCCTCCGGTTCAATCTCAGAAAGCCCCAGCTCTTTGATGCCCGGTGTGTCAATGATAGCAGTAGTTTCGTCGAGAAAAAACATCTCTGCAAAAGTCGTTGTATGCACGCCTTTGTTGGCAAACCCTGAGATCTCAGCGGTTTTTTGATCAGCCTCAGGAAGCAATAGATTCACCATAGTAGATTTGCCCGCTCCTGAATGCCCTGAAAGCATCGTTATTTTCCCTTTCAGAATTGACGCAATCTCAGGTGAAAGTGCATTATGCAAAAACGAGGTTTTTAGAAATTGATAACCAACCTTTTTCTCATAGATAAACTGCAAAAAATTCAGTGCTTCTAGTTCCTCCTCGCTGAGAATGTCGGTTTTATTAAAAATAATAACTCCGGGAATCCTAAAGGCTTCCAAAGTCACAAGAAACCTATCTATAAATCCCAAAGACGTTCGTGGCTCCTTGAACGTAGCAATCATAATGGCCTGATCCACGTTGGCAGCTATCAAATGATCATGGTGCTTTTTCTTAGGAGAGCGACGGATGATATAGTTGGTCCGATTGTCTATCTCGGAGATCATCCATTCATCAGCTTGCTGTTCTAAAATCACCGTATCACCTACGGCAATTGGGTTGGTGATTTTCTTATCCTCCAGCTTGAACTTACCTCGCAATCGCGCATCTACAAAGCCTTCGTCGGTCTTCACACGATACCACGAACCGGTAGATTTAGTGACCAGACCTTTCATAGCCAATGCTTAATATGATTCATCATCTTCTCTGTGGCACCTGCGCCATCAGCCACAAACTTACGTGAGATTCCTCCAACTTCCTTCCTAAGGCCTTCATCGCTCAGGAGCCTAGTGATCTTTTGGTCCAGTTCATTGAAGCTCGAATAAGTCTCCAATCCACCTAATTGCTGCAGTTGTATGACTTCATTAAATTTCTCATTGGACTTATTTTCACCTATGAGAATTGGTAGCCCAAAAGCCGCAGGTTCTAGCACATTGTGAACAGCTCCTCTGAATGCCCCTCCGACTAATGCAAGATCTGCATAGGCGTAAATCCTCGAAAGCAAGCCTATTTCATCAATGATAAGAACGTTGCTAACATGATTTTTTGAGAAATCGTGAGATGAGTAAAAGCAAGGATCTGTTATCCCAAAGCCACGTCTGACCTCTTCATCTATTACATGTGGCACTATAATAAAGCAAACCTCATTTCGGTATTTATCTATCAATGGTTTCAGGTATTGCATATCAGAAGGCCAAACACTTCCAGCGACCGTACATGCTTTATCTGATTTGAAAGCTTTTATGTTTCCCAACTCAGGTGAGCCTTTGCTTATCTCATTTACACGGTCAAAACGAGTGTCTCCAAGTACTAAGGTGTTGTTGAAACCCAGCTCTTTTAGCAACTGTTGACTCTTCATATCTTGCACAAAAAAGTGATGAAATGCCTTTAATGCCTTTTTGAAAAACCTCCCGTATGGTTTGAAATAGAACTGATCCTTGCGAAAAATCCCTGCTACTAGATATGTGGGCACTTGACTTTTTTCAAGTGCGCATAAATAATGATACCAGAGATCATACTTGATGAATAGTGCCAAATCAGGTTTTACCAAGGTTAAAAATTTCTTACCATTTTGACTAGAGTCAAATGGTAGGTAATACACAAAATCAAGATTGGTATTTTTGATGGCTTGACTGTAACCTGAAGGTGAAAAAAAAGTAACTATCACCTTTATAGATTGATTCTCAGACTTGATGGCCGTGATCAAAGGTTTGGCTTGCTCAAACTCACCTAATGATGCCACATGAACCCAAATCAATTTGCCATCAGGACGCTTAAAAGTGGTTTCCAGCTTTAATAGTGCTTTCTTTCTTTGAGCGATGAAATCTTGGGCTCGATCATTCACAATAGCTGTCAACCAAACAGCCAAACGATACAGCATCAACCCAAAATCATACACGTACCTCATAAGCGAAATTAGCTATAGCTACTAAACAGAAAAAGCCATCCCGACGGGATGGCTTTTGATGATTCTCATCAATCAGATTAGTGAGAAGACATGTAAGAAGCTACACCATCTCTGGTTGCTTGCATTGCATCTTTTCCTTCTTCCCAGTTTGCAGGGCAAACTTCACCATGCTTTTCTACATATTGCCAAGCATCAACTACACGCAACATCTCTGTGATGTTTCTCCCAAGAGGAAGATCATTGATAGTCTCATGTCTTACGACACCAGTTTTGTCAATAAAGAAAGTTCCTCTATACGCGATAGGAGCACCTTCAAATATCAATCTATTGTTTTCGTCGTAGTTCCAGTCTCCTGCCAATACACCAAAATTACTGGCGATAGTTTTAGCCGTATCTGCTACTAATGGGTAAGTCACTCCCTCTATTCCACCTTTAGCTTTCTCAGTCATCAACCAAGCCAAGTGAGTCTCTTCAGTATCACATGACGCACCTACTACTTGTACACCTCTTTTTTCAAAATCAGCAAGTTTCTCTTGAAAAGCCAAAATCTCCGTTGGGCACACAAAAGTGAAATCCTTTGGATAGAAAAAGAACATCACTTCTTTCTTGCCGATATAATCTGCTAATGTGAAATTCTCTACAATTTCTTCTCCGTTAATTACTGCTGGCGCATCAAAGATTGGCGCCTTTTTTCCTACTAATGACATAAATTTTAATCGTTACTTATATGGTTTTACAATCGTTTCTATGAGACAACATACCGCAGCTCATTGTTTATAAAAAAGTTAGTTTTAGCTCATTTTAAAAGTTTCCAAGAGCCGACATCACCACATACTGTGTGAATGTTTCTAGCCCTTTCTGGATGAAATTTATTTCAAGGCGCAAAATTAAGGCATTAAGAACCCGAGAGCAAACCATCTTCTACCTTTTATGAGCATCAACCATACATCTATATGTTTCACTTTTTTGCCCCATATTTAGGGATATTCAGGTAGTAAAGAATACCTAATTAATGGTATATAAAGAATCAAAAAGTAGCTATACTTTTGAGGCTATAGCTTAATTCGTAAGAATGTCTATTTTTGTCTAAAATTATAACGCAAACAAATAATGAAGAACTTAACACTAATCGCTGCCTTAGCCATCTTGGCTTTTTCCTGCGGTGAAGCCGGAATTCAAACCAACGTAGGGAAAGAAGTTTCGGTTGAAACGCCATTCACAATTCCTGGACCTCCTGTGAATATCCCTTTACCCAATTATAATCCTCCTGCAATCTCTAGCAATGAAGAATTTGATCTTGAGGATGTTACATCGTCTATAGACGATTTAGGTGAGGTCTTAATAAACTCAATTTCTTATGAAATAACTGGAATAGACCCAAGTGAAGAAGTTGCCATTGATGAACTATCTGCAGTAATTGCTTTATCAGGAGCAAGTGACTTAGAAATATTCAATATAAGTGGTACACTGAAAAACACAACATCCAAGCAGATTCTTACACTTACTCCGGCTCAAAAAGAGAGTTTACAAGACCAACTTTTTAATCAGAAGAAAATAGATTTCTCTGTTCTTGTGGATCTTAATGAAGTTCCCGATCAAGCAGGAGTGTCTATGACATTCATTTTTTATTTTGATGCCACAGTTAAAATCGAAGTTGAGCTTTAATAAACTATAATCATGAAAAAATTAACTATAATACTTTCGTTCTTATTTATTGCTCAGAATGCCATTTCTCAAGACCTTGGAGAAATTCTTAAAGGTGGCGCTGATAATGGTAATCAAATCTTGCAGAATTATATGGAGCCAGTATTCGTTGGGTTAGGCTACTCTTTCAACAGTGGCTGGTACAACACCGGTAAACCTCACAAATTACTCGGATTTGATCTTACAGTTGTAGCGAGTGGTTCTATCGTACCTGAAGATGCCCAATTTTATACTTTCAATCCTGCGGACTATGACAATATGGGATTGGCAGCACCAGAGAATCCTAATTCTCCATATACCAATCAAATGCCAACAATTGGCGGTCCAAATCTACCTGCGGATGATATCCCATATTTTGTATTCAATACAGATGATGAAGCAAATAAAATTCGAGTAAGCGCGCCTACAGGTCTAGGTCTTGATGAGGCAATAGGTTTCAATGCTGTTCCTGCCGTTGGTGTACAGTTGGGTATTGGTTTGATTAAAAATACTGAACTAAAATTGAGACTTTTTCCTAAAACAACTTTTGGTGATCCAGGGGAATCAATAACAGCATCACAATTTGGACTTGGTGTAATGCACGATGTAAAACAGTGGATTCCAGGAATGAAAAATTTACCATTTGATCTTTCTGGATTCTTCGCTTTTAGCCAACAAAGTGTATCTGCAGAAATTGGTGAAGACTCTAATGGTGATCCTCAAAGTGTCAACCTAGATATTTCAGGTACAACTATGCAAGCTATTATTTCGAAAAAGCTTGCGATACTAACAGTGTATGGTGGTATAGGATTTAGTACTGTCGGATCTTCCTTTGCTATGAAAGGAGATTATGAGATTGATGGTGTTGATCCAGATCCAATCAATTTTGATTATAATACTGGGAGTTTAAGAGCAAACATCGGTGCAAGGTTGAAACTTTTGATTTTCACTTTCCACGCAGAATATGCTGTACAAGAATACAATACACTTACTGCCGGTTTTGGTTTAAGCATTAGATAAGATTTTTTCAACAATACAAAATAAAAAAAGCGAGCCGTGGCTCGCTTTTTTTATTTTACAGAAGAATGAAACACCTATTCATTTTTCTGGCCTTCCCAATTGCTGTATTTGGAACAGACATGGATACTGTGAATGTATCCAGAAATCAAATTTTAATACTGAAGGATACTATCTATGCACCTGATGTAGATACGGTATTTTACGTGCCCTCAGATAATTACAAAATACGTGGCAATCCCTATAAGTCTTCCAAGGACTTCTATGAAAAGATGAAAGAGAAGACCGGTCAAAACAAGGTGACTGCACAACTCTTCGACCTTCTATATGTGAATAGTGGAAATAAAAGCGAATCTCAACCCAAAAAAACTCGCACATCTAATGAGCCTTTCATCCCGTATGAAGGTAGACGAATAACAGCAATCCGCATTATGCACGTGGATATCCTAGAAGGTAGCGTCAGGGATACACTCAGGCAAGCATCATCTGAGGTAGCCAAAATCGCAAATCGTCTACACGTCTCTACATGGAATCAAGTGATCAAGAACAACCTTCTGATAGACATCAATGATGAGATTGATCCTTTTGCCCTAGCCGATAATGAGCGTGTCTTAAGATCATTGAGGTTTATAGAGGACACCAAAATTTATGTCAACCCCATAGAGAATAATAATGCAGAGCTAATTATAGTTGTGAAAGACAGGTTATCCTGGGGTACTGCAATTAACGTGGACGATTACAATAAATTCAGATCAGAAATATTTAATAGAAATATTGCTGGCTGGGGCAAGTCCGCATCATTCACATGGCTTTATGATAATAGTAGTCAACCTAGAAGTGGATATGAATTACGGACAGGAGGTCAAAATATTCACAATACAATCACCAGTTGGGATGTGAACTATTCGACTAATAAAGAAACTAAATCTTGGGGTATTTACTTGCAAAAGGATTTTGTTGCACCAGAAATAAAATATGGCGGTGGTATAGATTTAAGAAAACGACAAGACTCGCTCATATCTATTGACCGAACCACCTCACTGACTAATAATTATAATCTTGATTATCAGGATATTTGGGTAGGTCGATCTTTTCGATTGCCATCTGACAATGCGCGAAAAAACGTGATCATTGCCGGGCGATATTTAAACCATTCATTCAAAAAGCAGCCATACGTCAGTCTAGATAGTAATTTCCTTTTCTACGATAGAAAAATCCTTCTCGCAGAAGCGAGTTTATCAAATCGTAAATTTTTAAAGAGTAACTATGTTAACTCTTTTGGTATCTCAGAGGATATACCGTTGGGTTATCGCTTGAGTTATTTATTTGGAGTTGATTACAATCAATTCTATTCGCAAAAATATTTTGGATTTCAATTCTACTGGAGTTTCTTCGTTAGCAACTTTGGTTATTTACTAATTAATCAAGAAATAGGAGGCTATGATCGAGAACGAATCGAAAATGGAGTGTATCGCTCTCGCTTAGATTATTTCACTCCTCTCATTTCTATTAATAGATATCACATTAGAAATTTTGTTAAGCTCTCCTTTGTGGAAGGGATTAATCAACCAAACTATCGTTCCATTTCGCTTCGTAGTACTGTGAGGGATATTGATGGCCCACAGATTATTGGCAATAGTGCCATTACCTTTTCGGTGGAGAGCGTAACGTATACGCCGTGGTATTTCTATGGATTCAGGTTTGCTCCTTTCGCCTATTACAATGCGGGTGAAGTATGGGATGTTCGAAAAGATGCTGAGACCCATTATAGATATCAGGGAATGGGTTTGGGAGTAAGAATAAAAAATGAAAGTTTGGTCTTAAATACCTTAGAGCTTAGATTCACGAAGTTTATTCAAGCTCCTTTAGGAAGCGCAAAGACTATATTTTCACTCTCTACGACTATACCATTGAGCTTTGGTAATATATTCACCTACAAGCCAACATTCACAGCATTCGAATAAAAAAGAAAAGTCCCGACAAAATCGGGACTCTTCTTAGATGTCAAACAGGTGTATGAATAATTTGTGTTATGCTTTGGTGAATACGCTACCTTAGTAAAAGGTAACCTTCAAGTGAAAAAAAATGATAAAAGTTCTCTTTGTTTGTCTGGGCAACATTTGCAGATCACCACTTGCTGAAGCAATCTTCAATGATAAAGTTGCTAAAAAAGGGGTCTCAGATAAAATATCAAGTGATTCTTTTGGCACTGCCAATTATCACACAGGCAAACTACCGGATCATCGTAGTATTCAAATTGCTGAGAAAAATAATATCCCAATGGACCATTCTGCAAGGAAATTTCAAATCAAAGACGCAAAAGAATTTGATTATATCCTTGCCATGGATCAGTCAAATTACCGAAACATCCTCCATGAGATTTCCTACAAACCCGAAGGTCTTTTCCTGATGCGATCATTCGACTTACAGGGTAAAGATTTGGATGTGCCAGATCCTTATTACGGAGGTCTAGATGGGTTTAAAGATGTTTACCAAATTCTAGATAGATCTATCGAGGAATTGATCACATATCTTTTGGATAACCACGACCTCAGTTGATCTACTAAATTCGTCTTAAGACTTGATAATTATGTCTAGTTTTTTGCTCTAGTATCATTTCGCCTGAAGTAGGAATAAGGCTAAAAGCTTCCTCATTGTAATTTTTAATTGTAATCAGCAAGAGATTTTCATTGTACAATAGTTGAAAGTCTCTGACAAAATAATCTTTTAGCATATCAAGTTTTGTGTGATTTAAATCAAAGCAAAAAGTGAAAGTAAGCGCAGAACTATGCATCAGATTCACCTTGACATTGGCTTGCTCAATTGCCAGAAATATTTTCACCAACTTCTTTTCATCCATAAAACTACTATCAAGCACTCTCAAGGTCACCAGCAATTGATTCCCCTTGAAAACAAAAGAAGGGATGGTACTCTGCTTATCGTTATTGGAGATTTTGGTACCAACTGCTTCTGAGTCAAGAAACGACTTTACATACAGAGGAATTTCTCGCTGAGCCAATGGCCGAATGGTTTTGGGATGGATCACTTTTGCTCCAAAATAAGTCATCTCAGAAACCTCCTGAAAAGACAGCTCATCAAACTTCTGAGCATTAGGGAAAACCTTCGGGTCAGCATTGAGTAAACCAGCTACATCTTTCCAAACTGTAAGACTCTCAGCCTTCAAACAGTAGGCGAAAATTGCCCCGCTATAATCTGACCCTTCACGCCCTAGAGTAGTGGGTTTACCCGTAAGATCTGAACCAATAAATCCTTGGGTGACAATGATTGACTTTGTCAGAATCTCAGGAAGTTCCTTATTGATGATATGCTCCGTGAGCTGCCAATCAACATTGGCCTCAGTGAATTTGCTATTAGTTCTCACATATTCCCGTGCATCTATCCATGTTGTTGCCGTAGATTCTTGCAAGTGCAGTTG
>JBLIFO010000124.1:0-8664 GCA_047633875.1 Marinoscillum sp.
TAAGAAGTCTGTGGAAAGCTTGAGGAGAACAGGTCGACTTATCAATAAAGGCAAGTCAGTTCTTATGTTCCCTGAAGGCACGCGTAGTAAAGACCGTCAAATTGCACCTTTTAAGAAAGGACCATTGGTCATGGCAAAAGAAGCAAAAGTGGCCGTGGTGCCTCTTGGCATTTTAGAGGAAGGTGAGATGGTCGCTTGGGGCAAAACAGGCAAAACGCTGATAAAAGTATGTATTGGTCGACCAATACCCTACGCTGACCATATGCCCACTTTCATTGAAGAGGTACGAACTCAAGTTGGTCTTTTAGCGAATAAGCCCCTAGCATTAACTAGCTGACTTTAAGCTGGTTAATGCTTCTTGAATATGCTTCTTTATCTGAATTGCTGAGTTAAAGCTTTTGATTAGCTTACCTCTTGAATCAAAGATAAAAGTCATTCTTCCTCCAACCAATCCAAAAAGGTTTCTAGGCACGCCGAATGCCTGCTCAGCTATTTTTTTCGGATCACTCAAGAGCGTAAAATTGAGATTGTGCTGTTTGGCGAAAGCCGCATGAGAGGATATAGAGTCATTGGAAATACCTACCACCGTAGCGTCTATTGATTCAAACTCTGACCATTGGTCTCTAAAGCCACAAGCTTCTGCTGTACATCCTGGTGTATTGTCCTTTGGGTAGAAATATACCACGATTGCTTTGTCTCCTTTGAGTTCTTCAAGTGTGACAAGATCACCGAATTGATTTTTTAATGATACGTCTGGCAGTTGATCGCCCAATTTTAATCCTTTATTCATGCTTTGTTAACTCTTCTGATGGTTGGTTGTTTGAACTAAAGTGAAGTAATAATGGAAGCAAAGTTAAGTCAATTAATAAAGCTGTCGACAATGAAAGAGTAAGGAAGAGACCTAGGTAGTATGTAGCTCCAAAAGAAGACGTGAGAAACAAAGCGAATCCGGCTAG
The DNA here is from genome assembly GCA_047633875.1 of Marinoscillum sp. Taxonomy (GTDB): domain Bacteria; phylum Bacteroidota; class Bacteroidia; order Cytophagales; family Cyclobacteriaceae; genus Marinoscillum. Next base: position 957 of record JBLIFO010000124.1, read on the forward strand.
AATGATCAGTGTGGTGGTGATGATCGCACGCCCACTGCTCTTGAAAGTCGCAATCATCCGGTAAATCTTGGTCCTGTGCTTTTGCTGTCTATAGCTTGCTATAAAGTGGATGGTATCATCTACTGCTATCCCAAAGGCCACAGTGAATATGATGGAAGTGGTGAGTTTGAGAGATATATCCATAAAGCCCATATAACCTGCTGTGATTAATAAAGGGATGATATTGGGTAACAAGCTGATGATCAAAAGCTTGAATGATCTGAAGTAAAGGCCCAAGATCACGCCAATCATCCCAATCGCTATCAGCAAACCTTTCATGAGATTGAAAGAAAGTAGCTCATGACTCTTGTCAATCAGGAAGGTAGTTCCCGTGAGTTGGTATTGAATAATCTTCTGATCAATGTTTGATGCTAAAAAGTCAAGCAATTCATTATTTCGTCTTATGGTTTCGGATGAGCCATACTCAGGTATGAAGCCTGTCATACGCGCATATTGTTGGTTTTCAGCGATAAGCTTGGGAGCATCTCCACGAAGTGTGAAACCCTTCACAGCGCGAATAGCTTTTTGATAATCATTCGAATTAGGATACTGGAATGCTTCGTTCAGGCCTCCTTGGATCATTTGATTGCCATATTTGACGAAAGTGACGGGCGACCAAAGTCGCACCATTGGATATTGACTTTGTAAGTAATCATCAATCTTCGCTGCTTCCATCATTACTTGCTCATCCCATATCGAAGAAGTGGAGTCCGCCGGCCAATAGGCAATCTCCCAGGGTTTGGATCCACCCATTTGCGCATCCATGAAAGCAAAATCTTGCTGTACATTGGAATCTTCGGGAAGATCGTCAAGCAAAAGCGCGTCTACTTTGAGTAAACTCATACCGTATGTGGAGAGTGAAACTATCAACAAGTTCCCTAAGGCTACAGCCTTCCAATTTCTCAATATAATTATGGGAATGTTTTTGTACAAAGTCCCTGCTTTGACAGTGCGTAGGCTGCCTCGTAAAATCAGCGGACCAAATACAAATGTGATGACAAATGCAGCCAGCACGCCTATACCACAAAATATTCCCAAAGAACGGATAGGGACAGTATCAATGGCTATTAGACTAAAAAAACCAATGGCTGTCGTCACTGATGTGAGCATAGTAGGAAAGATGACTTGATGTACAGATTGTATCAATCGACTTTTTTTCTCACCAAGATTCTTCTGGTAGGCGTTTATCAGATGAATGGCATCCGAAGAAGAGACAAACAATATCACAGGTGGAATGAGCGAACCCAAGATGGTGATGGGTTGATTCATCAAAGACATGATACCGAGCAGCCAGACTAAACTTGTAATGCTGATTAGGTAGGGCATAAGCGCCGTTTGTATTGATCGAAAGATCAAAACAAGTGCTATGAAGCCAACCAAAAGCGCCAACCCAATGTATTTTAAGAAATCACGCTGAATGTATCCAACGAATTCTTCTTGAGCAATGAGCTTACCAATCAATCGCACATTATCAAAATGATGGTTATTTGCGATTGTTTGGATCTGTGCAACCAATTCCTGTGAGGCAACTGGATCGTTTAGGTGGTCATGGCTCAACTGTAAGATCAACGACTTTCCATCCATTGAAAAGAAGGTGTTGTAAAGGGGATGGCTAAAAACCCTTGCACTGTCTGATTTGTACTTTTCCACCTCATCTAAATGAAATAACGCATACGAAGCATTACCTATTGGCGACTTAACCAGCTGCTGCATTTCAACAGGATTTACCACATTTAGGATACTTGGAACAGCTCTCAGCTCGCCAGCTAGTTCATTGCAAGCTTGTAAAAAGTCTTGCTGAAAAATGGTGGAATCATCCTCAAGTACGATGACGATATAGTCATTGTCATAATCGAATGTCTCGAGGTGCTTTTCGTAAAAAACTATATCAGGATCATTGTTTGGAAAGAATTTCTCAAACTCAAAGTCAGCTTGAAGTTTTGGCAACTGAAACCCAAAGAATGCAGTAACAATAAGCCACGACGTAAAGATTATGCGCCGAAAACTGGCGTTCCCATACTTCTTGTAATAGTTATTTAATAATGTGTTCAGTGTTTCTTCGATTAACCTAAGTAATGCTGTAGGCATTATTTACCCACAGGGCAGACGAAAGCTATGCTTTGTCTGGGTTAACCCAGACAAAAACTAAATAATTATTCAGTTTTAGGTCATTAGGCCAAGCTATAATTCCTTTCAAAACTAATAATGTTCTTTAGCCTAATTTGGGGTTAAGACCTTAATTTAGCGAAGTTAACAACGCAACCACCTTGCGTGCCACTATTCATCAATAGAAAAACGACACAAAAATGAAGCAATACCTAGATCTCATGCAGCATATCTTGGATCATGGAGTTGATAAAGGCGACAGAACGGGTACAGGAACTCGTAGCATATTTGGTCATCAAATGCGCTTCAAGCTGCAGGAGGGTTTTCCTTTGGTTACCACCAAAAAAGTCCATTTGAGATCGATAATTCATGAATTGCTCTGGTTTATCAGAGGTGATTCCAATATCAAATACCTAAAGGACAATGGTGTAAGTATATGGGATGAATGGGCTGATGAAAATGGTGATCTAGGTCCAGTCTATGGTGTGCAGTGGAGAAGTTGGCCCAAAGCGGACGGAGGCACAGTGGATCAGTTGACCGAAGTGATCAATCAGATCAAGTCAAACCCCAACTCACGCCGTATGATGATCAGCGCATGGAATGTTGGGGAGATTCAAAACATGGCTTTACCGCCTTGCCATTCACTTTTTCAGTTTTACGTGTCAGACAATAAGCTGTCTTGTCAGCTCTATCAGAGAAGCGCGGATGTATTCTTAGGCGTACCGTTCAACATTGCTTCTTATGCGCTTTTCACGATGATGGTTGCGCAGGTTTGTGGGTTGGAGTACGGAGACTTTGTGCACACTTTTGGAGACACCCATATCTATTCTAATCATTTTGATCAAGCCAAATTGCAGCTTTCGAGAGAGATGAGGCCACTTCCGCAGATGAAGATCAACCCTGATGTGAAAAGCATTTTTGACTTTAAATATGAGGACTTCACCTTGGAGAATTATGATCCTCATCCCCACATAAAGGCTCCTGTTGCCGTTTAGCACTGATTTGGGTCTGAATCTTTTAAATTTGGCATCACTAACTCTATTCTTCCGTTAACCAATCCATATGCCAGAAAGAAGCAGTGTATTTGATATGATTGGACCAATAATGATTGGACCATCCAGCTCTCATACTGCCGGTGTAGTGAGGATAGGAAGAGTTGCCAGACGCATACTTCGTGTTCAGCCTAAGCAAGTCACCATCACTTTTTACAATTCTTTTGCGCAAACCTATGAAGGGCATGGGAGCAATCGGGCCATTCTTGCCGGACTAATGGACTTTCCCACGGATGATGATCGCATTAAGCGTGCTCTTGAATTGAGCAAAGAGCAAGGCATTGAATATACTTTTAAGTCTGTCGGCAATGCTTCTACTTTCCATCCAAATACAGTTCGCCTCGTGATGTCTAATGGTGACACTAAAGCTGAAGTAGTAGGAGAGAGCAGAGGTGGTGGGGTGATCAGGATTCGTGAAGTGAACGGATTTGATTGCAATTTCACAGCTAGTCTTCATACGCTTATTGTGGATGCTGTTGACCGAAAAGGAAGTATCACCTTCATTTCTAATGTTTTGGCGCAGGATGATTGTAATATTGCGACAATGACCGTTTCCCGTAAGGGGAAAAATGACCTTGCCTGCTTGGTATTTGAAATGGACTCAGGAATTAAACCGATCACATTAGAATATATCCGTAATCTTGACTGGATTAGAAATGTCATTTACATTCCAGATATCGACCAATGAAACTATGAGAATATTTACTTTAATCTTATTTATCCTATCAGCCTGGTCTAATGGCCATGCGCAAGATCCAAATGCGAGGGCTTATTCTTTGCAAGAATGTGTTGACATTGCGATTGAGAATAACCTCACCGTTCGTAGGAGTGAACTCCAAAAACTAGGGGCTGAAATCAATATGAATCAAGCTAAGGCTAGCCGTCTTCCAGATTTGAATATTGGAGGCAATACAGGTTATAACTGGGGTAGATCAATTGACCCGACATCCAACCAATTCATATCTCAGCAAATAAGTTTTTCTGGGGTCAGTGCTAACTCTGGAATGACACTCTTCAATTGGTTCAGAATCACCAATACAATCAAGCAAAATAAATTACTGGTCGAATCTGCCGATTACGGTGTAGATAAAGCTAAAAATGATATTTCTCTGATGGTTGTGACATTGTTTTTGAATGTGGTATTCAACCAAGAGTTGTACTCCAATTCGGAATATCAACTCATATCAAGCCAAGAGCAATTAGAGCGAACCAAAAAGCTTGTTGAAGCTGGATCTTTACCAATGACTAGTCAACTTGAGTTGGTATCTCAAGTAGCTACTAACGAGGTACAATTGATCAATGCGGAAAATAGTCTTCAGCTAGCGAAGCTTGATTTGAAGCAAATGATGTTGCTCCCAAGTTTTGATCCTTTTGAGGTGGTAGTCCCGACACTTAGCATGACAATGACTGAAACGCTGAACATCACTCCTGAGGAGCTTTTTACAGCTGCTGTGCAAGCCATGCCAGAAATCAGAAGTGCGGAATTGCAAGTAGAAGGTGCGGCAATGGGCGTGAAAGTAGCGGAAGCAGGATATACTCCTCAGCTTACCTTAAATGGAAGTATGAGAACTAACTATTCGGATGCTTTTGTGACATATATTCCAAATGCAGATAATCCGTTTACCATAGATACAGATGCAAATGGAAACACCATCACAAGACCCACATTATTTCAAACCACTACAGGAACAGCAGTTGAGCAAATTTCAGTTTCGCAGAATGGTACATTTGAAACTGTTTCTTTTGGAGATCAGTTCGACCAGAATTTAAGCAGATCGCTTTCTCTGAATCTTTCTGTTCCCGTATTTAATAATCTTAGAACTACATCTTCTGTACAGCGTGCTAAAATAGCACTTCAGCAAGCAGAGATTACGGTGCTAGAGCAGCGCAATCAATTGAGGCAAACCATTGAATCAGCTTATAATGATGCACAAGCTGCTTCCAAAACCTTTGCTGCATCATCAAGACAAGTAGAAGCGCTGGAGGAAACCTTTAGGTCTATCACGAATCAATACAATCTTGGCGCTGCGAATTTCACTGATTTTCAAGTAGCGTCTAATAACCTATTCCGAGCCAAATCAGACTTGGTTCGCGCAAAATACGATTACATTTTTAAACTAAAAGTTCTTGATTTTTATCAAGGCAAATCATTGACCCTCTAATCACCATGGCTAAAAAGAAGAAATCAAATAAGGTATTATATATCCTGATCGGTGTAGTTGTTTTCCTCATCGTATTTGCGATGATTGGTAAATCACAAGGCTGGGTAGGTCAGAAAAAATCCATGGAAGTGGAAGTGAGTACTGTCTCAAAAGCTACGATAGTGGAGATAGTCAGCGCATCAGGATCCGTACAGCCTGTAGTAGAAGTGAAGATCAGTCCAGAGGTTCCGGGCGAGATTATCGACTTGGCGATAGAAGAAGGTGATTCAGTAACTATTGGAGACTTTCTGTTGAAAATACGCCCGGACAATTTCCTTTCTATTTTGGAGAGAACTCGTGCCAACTACAATCAGCAAAAGGCTAATCTAGAAGATGCCAAAGCAAGACAGGCTAGATCTGAAGCTACACATAAGCGTGCCGAGCTAGAATACAATCGCCAGAAAAGTCTTTTTGCAGAGAAGGTGATTTCTGAAGCTGACTTCCAGCTCTCAGAGGCTAATTACAATGTGGCACTTCAAGACATGAAGTCTGCTGTACAAAATGTGGAAGCGGCTAAGTACATCGTGCAAAGCTCCCAAGCATCGGTAAATGAAGCAACAGAGAATTTGCAGCTTACTAGGATTGAAGCACCGATGAGTGGAATTGTATCGAAACTTTCAGTTGAGAAAGGGGAGACTGTAGTAGGTACATCACAAATGCAGGGAACTGAGATGCTGCGTATCGCCGATCTTGGAAATATGGAAGTACGTGTAGATGTGAATGAGAATGATATTATCAGAATCTCGGAAGGGGACGAAGCGATCATTGACGTAGATTCTTACTCTTACATGGACATAAAATTCAAAGGAGTAGTGACCCAAATTGCCAACAGTGCGAATAGTAAGGTATCAGGTGATGCGGTTACAGAGTTTGAAGTGAGGATCAAAATTCTTAATTCCTCTTATGCAGACTTAATCAAGGAGAAAGGCATGAAATACCCTTTCAGGCCTGGAATGACAGCTAGTGTAGACATCATCACAGAAACTAAGAAAGACATCCTCACGGTGCCTCTAGCTGCAGTGACTACTCGCAAAGCAGTGAGTGAAGACAAAGAAGGTGAAAACACTGATGATGAAAACAACCTAAATCAGGAATTGGATGAAGTGGTTTTCACAATAGAAGAAGGCAAAGCCAAAAAAATGATTGTTAAAACTGGAATCAGTGATTTTGAAAGAATCGAAATTCTTGAAGGCCTAACTGATGGTCAAGAAGTAATATCTGGGCCATTCCTAGCCGTGTCTAAGCGATTAAAAGATGGTGAAGGTGTAGAGGCGAAAGTTGATGAAAAGAAAGAAGAAACAAGGGAAGATGATACGTCTGAAGACTAATAAATTAATCTAGCAAATCATTTAAAAAAAGGGAGCCAATTGGCTCCCTTTTTTGGATCACACATAAAAATAACAACATGCAATTAAATTGGATTCAATCGTCATTAATCGCTATGGGCTTGATCATAGCGGGGTATTTTATTGGAAATATGCACCTGAAAGGAAAGCAATATGATCGATATGTAACTGTGAAAGGTCTTTCCGAACGAGAAGTTGCTGCTGATTTAGCCATCTGGCCTATCAATATTACCCTAGCTGGAAACAATCTCACATTGATCCAAAGTGATATTGAAAAGCAGAAAAAGGAAGTCATAGCTTTTTTTAAAACCCAAGGTTTTGCTGATGATGAATTGACAGTAGGTACTACCAATATTGCCGATTCTAAAGTTGATATGTATGGCAATAATAATTATCGGGAGTTTCGATATATCGCAAAGACTGAATTTACAATACGCACGAATGATTTAGAGAGATTGAAAAAGTCATTGTCAGCATCTTTGGAATTGTTGTCACGAGGAATCTTGTTGGGTTCTAAGAATGATTGGAGCCCAATTGAGTATCAGTTCACCAAACTCAATGAGATGAAACCGCCAATGATTGAGGAAGCAACTAAAAATGCTCGTTTGGTAGCCGAGAAGTTTGCACTTGATTCAGAATCAAAGGTTGGTAAAATCAGAAACGCCAATCAAGGCTTGTTTTCAATCACTGACCGAGATCAAAATACTCCTGAATTCAAGATCGTGAGGATAGTCTCTACGATTGAATACCAGTTGGAGGATTAGTTGTTTTAACACCAAACTCATTGGTTAAAATCTTATAGACTTGATGAGTAGGTAATCCCATGACATTGTAGAATGATCCTTTAATGGATTCAATGTGTGTGAGACCAATCGATTCTTGGATGCCGTAGGATCCCGCTTTATCAAAGGGTTTGTATTGTTTGATATAATTCTCAATATCGACTATACGCAATTCAGCAAAG
>JBLIFO010000125.1:0-8627 GCA_047633875.1 Marinoscillum sp.
TTCAGAACTTCTTCCTTCACTTAAGCCCAATGTCTCGTTATAAAATGCTCTTGTCTGATCAAGATCAGCCACTGGAATAGCCAAATGGAAAGGTGTGAGTTTTTGCATGATATGATTTTTAACAAATCTAAGTCAGTCCTTTTAAATGGTTTACCGACTGCTTAAATTTCTACTTAAGCGCTTGAATAAATAAAGCATGCACGCAGCATTCAGATTTGTTATCACGAAAACAATATTGACATGAGACGACATCTATTGATCATCCTTTTACTTTCTGTGAATTATATCCAAGCACAAGAATCTAGCTTGAAGGTACTCTATGAAGAAAGCATAGCTGCATATGAAGCCAAAGATTACAAATCGTTTCTTGGTTATAGTATTCGATTGAATGGCATTCGTCCAAATCACCCAACCTTATCCTACAATCTAGCGGCTGCATTGGCATTGAACAATAAAGAAGATGATGCAATAGCTGCGCTTAAGCATCATTTGGGAATGAATGCCAGCAAAGCTTATATGAAAGATGATGACTTCATTTCTCTTCGCGAAAGCGAATCTTACATACAAATAGAAGCATATGTGGACTCTCTGAATACGCGCATTGAGCGATCCAAATTATCTCTTACCCTTCCGCAAAAGGAAGATCATTTCGAATCTATCACGCATGACCCTGCAGATAATTCATTTTATCTCGGTTCCGTTAATACTCGAAGTGTGTTGAAATTTCAAAGAGGGGTTTTGGTGAAATACCTATCAGGTCGGGTGGATCTATTTGCTGTGATGGGTCTGGACATTGATAAAAAACGAAATGTTCTTTGGATTTGCAGTGCCTCACTTCCTCAGATGAATGACTACTCAGATTCATTGGCAAACCTCTCTTCAGTCTTTGCAATAGACTTATACACTGGCAATGTGTTGAAAACATTCATGGTGAAAAATGCCACTTTGGGTGATATTATATCTGATACAAAAGGTAACGCTATTGCTTCTGATAGCCATAGAAATAAGCTTTATAATTTTTCATTGGCTGGCTATCAAGTATTGATGGAGTTACCCAAAGAAATTATCAATCTTCAAGGATTGGCACTAAATAAGAAATCTCTATATATCGCTGATTATCTCACTGGACTTTATGAGATCAATCTGGACGATCAATCTTTGAATAAGCTTGATAACAATGGACTCTACTCCGATAAGGGAATAGATGGATTACTATTCTACAAAGATGGTTTGATAGCCTTCCAAAATGGAACTACTCCTAAAAGAGTATTTGCCCTTGGATTAGACAAATCAATAGTCACTCAGGTAAAAACAATTGATCAAAGTTTAGCTTACGAAGGAGAATCTACCCAAGGTGTAATTGTAAAGAATGAACTTGTCTTTATCGCCAGTAGTGCATGGAATGCATATCCAAAAGGCCCTTATGACCCTGAACAAGCAGAAGACTTAGCAATCCGAAAATTGGAATTAATCAACTTCCTGATAAAGTAACTCCTTGTTTAAGAAATCATAAAGAGTAAGCCTTCTCAGATCAAAATAAGAAATCCAAAATGAGCGTAATGCATTGATATAACTTCGCTTCGCTGTATCCTTTTCAGTAAGGGCAATATTCAAATTGGTGATATCAATCTTCCCAATGAGGTAGCGATTTTGGGCCACATCGTATCGCTCTTTAGCGACCTCATCAGATTTCTTTGTGATCTCTACTTGAGAGCGTAATACTACGAATCTGCTTACCAATGTGATGATTTCTTGCTCAAAATTCTGAGTCTCTTGATCCAAAGTATATTGAGTCAATTCCTGATTAGCTAAAGCTGTTTGTACTCTAGCTCGTGATCTCCCCCAGTCCACAATTGGCACACTAAACGACACATTAACGCGCTGTTGGTCATTTGGATTTACATAGGTGTCCGGCAGCTGACCTGCAGCGTTGTTCAAACCAAATGAAGCTATCAAATTGGTTTGCACCCTTTGTGATCTAGCTCGTGCCACAGCCATATTGGCCTCCTTTTGTCTTCTTTCAAATTCTATATAATCTGCTCGATTCTGTTTTGCGTAAAGCAGAGCATCCTCCAAAAGGATGTCAAAATTTGGCATTTCCTCAGGCAGCAAGAGGTTTACTTCATCGCCACTTTCGTATTGCAAACCAACATAGCTCCTCAATGCAAGTCTCGCAGCTTGCAAATCAAGATTAGCCTGAGCAACATCTTGTTTTGATCGCAACAACTGTAACTCCACTTGAAGTAGTTTGTCTTTAGAAGTTGTGCCAATATTGTATCGACCTTTTTCTATGTTATAAATGGTGTCATTGTTGGCCAAGTTGAATTTTGCTATTTGCAGGTTGATCTGTGCATCCAAATAATCAAAATAGCGTGCTGTTGCTTGCCTTGATATAGCCTCCATTTCTTCCACATAAGACCTTTTGGATTCTTCATATCTAAGAGGCTCTGTACGCTTATTCCACTTCAATTCATTGAAACCAAAAATTGGTTGTACCAAGCGAAGGTTGAATAGCGTGGTACTATAAATTGGATTTACTTGACCGCTCCTAGCATTGAGATCATTGAATTGGTTTAGGTTAGTATTCAAACTTAATTCTCCTCCTGTAAAAGCTAGTGGCTGAATTAATCCTAGATTAAGACTCGAAGAAATCTGTTCCCTACTACGATAAACGAATGTTCCGTCATCCTGAGATACTTGAAAAAAGTCCCTGTTGTAACCTGGTAGATTACCCGTCAGATTCAAAGAAGGGTTATAGTCTGCTTTGAAACTTTTGTACTGCCAGTAAAAATTCTTCTTGCGTGTCTCTGCAGCTTTAGCAGAGGGAGATTGCTCCTTTGCCAGCTCAATGACATCCACTAAGGAGAGGTTTGTCTGAGCCTGTGAGACACTTCCTGCAGATACCAAAATGCAAATTAAAACCGCGGTAATCTTATTCATATCTTAATGATTCTATTGGGCTTTGAGATGCAGCACGGCGTGCAGGGGCTATACCAAAAACTAGCCCAACAATGGCCGCAACACCAAATGAGAGTACGATCGATGAAAATGTAATGACTGTTGGGATGTTGGCGAATGAGCTAACGAGAACAGCTATGGTAACACCAAGGATCACACCTATGAGTCCTCCAGAGACACTGATCATCATTGCTTCGAAGAGGAATTGATTGATAATATCAAACTTCTTAGCGCCAAGTGAGAGTCTCAAACCGATTTCCTTGATTCGCTCCAGAACAGATGCCAACATAATGTTCATGATTCCTATACCTCCTACAAGCAATGAAATTCCTGCTATGGCACCAAGTACATAATTGAATATGTCGTTAGTACGCTGCTGTTGCTTGAGAAGAAGCTCAGGAATCTCTATTTCAAAATCTACCACTTCATAATGCCTCCTTGTAAGCATCCTGCTAATAACATCAGCAGCAGCTGACATTTGATCAGTTTCGGAGACCTGAACGACTATTCTATCCAATTGGTGATAATTGACTGCTGGTTCATTTATTCCATCGTCCTCATCTCCACCACCCATTCTCATCATAAATCCAGAGCTTCCAGAGTTTGCCGCACGCAGCATGTCTTGAGTGATCAGCGCTCTGTTTTCATACCTGATTAGCATCGTTTGCAATGGCACATAAACATCCATATTATAATCTCTGATGCCCAAATTGGCAATACTGCCTTGAGAGATTACTCTTTCTTCAAGTATACCAATGACTTTGAGCCAGTTGTTGCCGCACTTGATGTACTTTCCGAGAGGGTCTTCTGTAGGGAAAAACTTGGTTTCGATAGATTTACCAATGATACAGACAGGTTCTCCTCGTTCCATGTGTATGTCCTGAAACATCTTACCTCTGGCAAGTTTGAAATTGAAGATTTCAAAGTAACTAGGCTCAACTCCTACGAGCTTGGCCGATCTCCTAATCCCATTGTTGATGAGATAGGTTTCTAAAATGATTTCTGAACTGATGCGCTCCACACCTGGAAGAATGTCCTTAATGTTTTCAAGATCAAGTGAAGTTAGCCCAGGGGAAAACTTCTGTTTTTCGGAATTCTCACCAGATTGAGAAAGGTCTTCTTCAGTTTGCATCGGTGCGGGGCGCACGATGATGTTGTTCACGCCTACAAGCTTGATTTGCTCAAGTATTTCTTGCTGAGCACCATTGCCAATTGCCAACATAGCAATCACTGCGGCCACTCCAAAGATGATCCCTAAGGCTGTTAAGATAGATCTCAATCGATTAGCCAATACCGCCTCAGTGGCGATATATAAATTCATAAGTATCTTTTGGTACATTAGGCTCCCGGTCTTGTTTTCATTCCTTTAGGGCGTCCTTTGAAACCTTCCTGAGGTTTTTCTTCCTTAGGCTCTTCTTTAGGTGCATTTCGCTTTCCATTTAGTTCTTTAAGCAATCTAACTTCACCTTCATCATTCGTAGGTACTGATAAGTAGAGCTGATCCTCTGAAGTAAGTCCCAGTAAAATTTCCGCGTTATTAGCATTGGTTCGACCTACTTGTACTTCTTGGCTCGAATAACTTAGACCCGATTTCAAATACACATAGGTAATGCTGTCATTATGATTGTGAAGGCATTCCAAAGGAACAAATTTGGTCTCAGCAACTACATCTGTGAAGATTTTATTACTGGTGGTCATCCCCGGTCTTAACTCCCCATCTATTTTTTCTATTTCTACTGTCACCTGAAATACTTTGGCATCTGAGTTAGGTCGTTGCTCACCCACATTTGCTACACGAGTGACTTTTCCGGAAAGCTTCTTCTCAGGGAAAGCATCTAATCCAACCTCAACTCGCTGACCTACTGCAATTCTTCTTATATCTACTTCATTTACATATGTAATAGAATTCATGGAAGACAAATCCGGAAGTGTGGCCACCACAGGATCCCACGCACTTATTTGGCTTCCCGCCTTTAATTGCTTGCCATCCCAACCCTTCCGGTAAATAAGCATTCCATCTTCTGGTGCAGTAATTATAAAATTATCCTGAAGTTCTTGCATACCCTGATATTCCAGTCTTTGCTTGGTAAGACCAGCAGTTACCTCCTGCATTTTAGCAACATTCTGCTGACGCTTTATTTGGTAATTCTCGGTGGCTTGCTCGTATGCTCTACGAGCTTTTTCAAGATTGATTTCTGCCTGCTTAATCGTAGCTGGTGGTTCAAACTGTGACTGATCAAGTATCAGTTGCTTCTCTTCTACAGCATACTTTAGATTAACTAGCTCATCCATTGACTGACGCATTTGGAGGGTAGTATCTAATTGAGTTTGAATAAATCGAGATTCCTTTTGATCCATTTCAAGAGAGGCATCCTTTAGCTTTGTTGTTAGTTCTGAAGGATCCAACCGAGCTACATATTGACCTTTTTTGACGTAAGTACCCTCATCTATAATATCTTGAATATTGACATTATAGATACGGTAATTCCGTAGACCATTTGGTCCCATGATGTCAATTGAACTTTTGGCTTCAAGTTCACCGGTAGTATTTACATCAACCACAAATTCTCCAGTGCTTACTTTGACTATAATATCAGAGCTATTGGATGTGCTGGAGGTTCCGAAAATGAGGAAAAGTATGAAACTAATGAGAAGGATAGCACCAGGGATGACTACTCTTTTTTTCTTGAACATGGTTAGATTATTTATACCTTAAAATTAAACTAACCTTAAGCGGTATTATTGCCTCACGACAAGTAATACCACCGTCCGTATAATAAGCTGATTGGATTTTTCAATATTGACTCGGATATCCTAATTACAGCATCTTCAATTTTACCGAAACATCAAACTTTTCATTAGGAGCTAAAGTCCGAATTCCTTCCTTGTTATTGAAAGCATTGACATGACAAGTCATAGGTTCTACAGCAATGGAATCCTCTGCTTCTGGAGTGAAAACTTGCAAATAGCTAAATCCCTCAGAGCATTCAAAACTCAATTTTGGACCGCCCTTTCTTTGAAGAGAATAGCTAGGCTTCTTATCTTTAAGAAAAAAAGCATTATCCAGTGCTACATTGGCCAAATCAAAATTCAATAATTCTTCATCTGTTGTGACTCCTGTAGGTAAGCTTCTTTGCTTATCCAGCTCCAAAGCCTTCGCTGCGCCAGCTATGAATGAATTTTCGCTAAGAGGAGAATTTCCTAATTGAAAATAAGGATGCCAACCAATGCCGAAAGGCATGTTATGGCTTCCCTCATTTGACACATCAAAAGCCACATCTAATCCTGACGCATCATAAGTGTAGGTAATTTCAAAAGTGAAAGGAAACGGATAATACTCAAAAGTCCCATTGTACCGATGAACAAGACTGATGGTTGCTATTTCGCCCCTAACTTCCGATCTGGAAACTTGGAATGGCACGTTATAGAGCATACCATGTAATTGATTGTTTTTGTCAGGCTCATTAATGGGAAATTGATAATCTTTCCCCTCGAAGCTATATTTCCCATCCTTCAACCGATTTGGATATGGAAATAGAATTGACTGCTTGTACCAAGTATTTACTTCTAAGTCGTTATCTGACACAGGCCAGAGCACATCAAAATGTCTTCCTCCAAGAGGCAGTTTGAGCTTGGTTAGCTTCGCCCCAAACCATGGAGCGATCGTTAATAATATTTCTCCATCCTTAATAAGATGTATGCGTTCGTTCGATTCTGAAGAAGATTTGGTAATTTCCATGTTCTATAGCGTAGATGAGTCGCTAAAATATATCTCTAATTAATTCAATTTGGGATTCGGAGGTACTAATTTTGATTCCATTGAGAATTATTAATAAAATCGATTGATTATGAATAAGAAGGTAAATGTAGCATTGTTGCTTCTAGTGAGTCTGGTAATAACTTATTGCGGAGATTCTAAAAAAGCAAGTGCTGAACAAGCAGCTGAAAAAAAACAAGAATTAGAATCTTTTGTAGAGGAGCAGTTTGAATACCCACTCCCTACTGCTTTTGAAGTGACTAAGATGCTTCAAGATGCAAATGCTAAATATGACGGTGAGATTACCAATCCAGCAGCTAATGTAGATAAATATGTTTCAGAATGGCAGAAGGCTCTCAATCTAGGTGTTTATGGAGCTGATCTAAGCTATGCAAGTACATTCGATAGAAGACAAGAATCCGTGGAATATTTGGCAGCCTCTAGAAGACTTATTGAAGACTTGAACATGACCACTGCTTTCAATAAAAACATGGCTGATAGAATCGAAGAAAATCTTGAGAATAAAGACTCTTTGATCCTTATCATCACAGAATCATTTTATAGCACATATAACTACCTTAATCAAAGTGGAGATGAGAAGATATCACTTCTTGTAGTGGCAGGTAGTGTTATAGAAGGTCTTTATATCACTTCAGCCCTTGTAGAATCAAGTAACTATGATGCTAATTTACTTGCAGTTCTCGCGGCTCAAAAAGATCAAGTTGAAAAACTGACTAACCTTATGGAAAAGCATGCAGAGGATGAAAATGTAAATAGAGTATTGCCATTTTTGAGATATGTAAAACTCTTCTATGAGCAAATAGGCGAAGGAACAGAGATCAGCAAAGGACAGTTTGATGATGTATCTTCAAGCATCTCTGAAATGAGAGCAACTATAGTAGGGTAATTAATGATAATTTTTTGAACAAGCCGTCTGAATTGACTGCTTTGGTAAAACGGTAATTCACCAAATACCAAAGTTGATTCAGACGGTTTTCTTTATACATATGACCGAGTCTATCATCAATGCATTGGTTCACTTATTTGCGATCATAGAGAGCGCAAAAGAAGATAATGATGTAGTGGACTCAGGAGAATTGATTGTAAAGCCCTATTTGAGTAAAATCCTCAATCAAGAACTTACTGATGAATATCTCAGGCTTTATTATGATTACCTATCCTTCTATAGAGAAGTAAATGCTACCAATGAGGATGAAATCCTCGAAATAGATTCAGCCAGTATCCTTCAAGTAGCAAAAATCTGCAATCAACTTAACAAAGAATTACAAACTCGTGAGCGCATTATCGTGCTTATGCAGCTATTAGAGCTCATCAATACTGACGAGAAAGTAATCCCTAGAGAGGAAGAATTCATCTCTCTTGTGGCTATGAACTTCAACCTTAATACAAATGATGTGATTTCTGTGAGATCCTTCATTATGGATCCGGAGTTAGAAGAAATGGATAAGACCAAAGGCATGATCATCAACAATAAGATAACAGAGTGGCCTGAGGAAGTCGCATGGATGATGCGTCAGAAAAAGAAGAAAGTCAAGGGTGATAAGGGCTTTCATCACTTATATGTAGAAAACCTATTTGGTCAGATTGTAGTCCTTCTCATTGAATCAGTGGGGACTTATGTGTTTAAGTATGTAGGTCCTCTCAATTTATATCTAGAAGGGAATCGGATCATTCCTAAGAAATTTTACATTCTAAGTCCAGGCTCAATTATAAAAGGTCCAAATATTGGATCGATCTATGAATCCGAGATCATACGTGAGTTTACACTTCAGAAAAATCGTGTTAAAATAGTTCTGGCAGGTGAAGATGTTTCTTATCATTTCAAGAAAAGCAGCAACGGAATTCAGAAGTTCAGCTTCAATGAAGAATCAGGTAATCTCATTGGTATCAT
>JBLIFO010000126.1:0-8574 GCA_047633875.1 Marinoscillum sp.
TATCTCCAGATTCAAAGCTCAACCGACCAAGCTCTAGATTTGATCCTGCTACTAATTTTAAGTCCTCACAGGTTTCACTTTCTAACTTTACCTGATTGAAATAATAACGAGCAGAATCTTTCATGTCTAGTTTTAAATAGATTCTCCCAATGCTCATTTGAGAATTCTGGATTTTACATATCTGCCCAACTGCAGTCAGTGTACTGATCGCCCTACGGAACTGCTTTAGTGCTAATTCGTAATTACCCAAACTGATATTAACATCACCCATGTTTTTGATAGTTAGCGCTAACCCTCCAACTATTCCTAATTTCTCCTTTAGATCAACACTCATTTGAAAATATTTCATCGCCAAATCATATTCAGTAAGGTGAGCATAGATGGTGCCCAATGTGTGGTAATTAATAGCCATTTTTTGCTCAATTCCATTGGCCTCATTATATTTCAAGGCTTCTTGCGTCGCCTCCAATGCTTTCGGATAATTACCCCAGATTAAGTGAATATTCGCTAAGCGATTATATGCGATAGATTTTTCTTGCTCCAGGTTTTGTAGATCATATAAATACATGGCACTATCCAGGTAAGTCACAGACTTATCTAATTGTGACATGTTTTTGAATAGTCCACTAATTCCGATATAAGTGTCGGCTATTCCTATAGTATCGTCACGATTTTTTTGTTGCTCCAGCGCCTTTTTATAGAATTGCTCTGCCTGATCATAAGCCCCTGTTTCGGAATAGCTGATTCCAATGGCATATAAAAGAGCAGCGATTTCTTTGCTGTTATTTAATCCAATAAATAATGCTAATCCTCTTTCATAATAGCCACGAGCATCCTCGTATTTACCTCTTATGGCATTACTTATTCCCTTGTATTTTAAAGCATATGCTTCTCCCCTGGGGTAATTTGACTTTTGACTAAGTGTTATGGTAATCGTTGTGAGAGAGTCCGTCAACAAAGGTTTTTTATAAAAACTTTTGCCCGCGATTTCATTCATTACATGAATCCGGGTAGTATCTGCTAAAGGTGTGCTTAATAATTGAAATAGACTATCTGTGGAGGTCTGACTGAACACTGTGGTTATCCCCAGTGAAAATGCAAGAATTAATAATGCGCTGAATAGATAGTTTTTTATCATGTGCAGTAAAACTAACATCTAAAGCCAACAAGGAATAAGAAATCCGATTAATTGGCTGTGATTCGATATAATGAACCGAGTATATACATTCCAATCCCTTGTTTACTTGACAAATATTTGAGGTTTTCGATATCCAAATCTTTATAAACACGCCGTGATAATGCGTCATTCTATATTAGCACAGAATTGTTCCCAAATAAAACCTGTCTTGATATCCTATCTTATACTTTTCAGCATATTGTTACGGAAGCCTCCTGCACTCGCTCGGTTGTTCGTGTCCGGCTAGGACGAGTGAGAAATATTTAGAGGGCATATTGCTCCACACTGGTCTTAGCGTCTGCTAAAAACCTATTCCTAAAGAGCATCCGTTCGATTACGAGAAAGTCAGCTCCAAATCCCAGCTCCAGCACAATGTATATAAGAAATACATGCATCAAAGATTAATCAAAACTACAATTAGGAAATAACCATCTCCCTCTTTAATATTGCAATACTGCAATTAGGAAATAACTATGGGTAAGTATCAATTAGGAGAATTCGAAGAAGTAGTGATGCTCACAGTGGCAGTGCTATTTGGCAATGCTTATGGCGTGAGTGTCAAAAAAGAAATAGAGGATCGGTTGGTTAGAAATGTCAGTGTAGGTGCGCTGCAATCGGCACTTAAAAGGCTTGAAGACAAAGGCTACCTCACGTCTGCCGAAGGAGAAAGCACCAGTGAGCGTGGTGGTAGACCTAAGCGCTTCTTTACGATTACAGCTTTGGGCAAAAAGGCCATAGAAGACACCCGCGAAACTCGAAACGCCTTGTACAGGGCTATTCCTGAAGTGGCGCTGGACGTGAAAATCGTTTGAGATGAATAACCAACCGCCCCGCCTCCCACTCCGCTTTCTGTCCTGGTTCTGCAACCCAAGACTACTTACTTATATCGAAGGAGATCTGCTCGAGCTGTTTCATGAGCGTGCAGCGGAAAGCGGTCAGCGAAGAGCGAAATGGCTTTTCTTCTGGGAGGTTGTGAAATTATTTAGGCCAAGTATTATTAGGTCTTTTGGCGGTACTTATCGAATGAATCAATGTGATATGTTTAGAAACAATTTGAAAATTGGTTGGCGAAACCTTCTAAGAAATAAAGGATTCTTTGCAATCAACACTGGAGGTCTTGCAATTGGCATTGCCACCTGCCTGGTGATTATGCTTTTCGTTTCGGATGAATTGAGCTACGACACTTACAATGAAAAGGCCAATCAAATCGTAAGAGTTGTTCTCAAAGGAAAAATGGGTGATGAAATAATCAAGGAGGCTGTTACCCAAGCTCCTGTTGGAGCTACGCTCCAGCGTGAATTTCCTGAAGTACTGCTAAGCGCAAGAATTAGAGATTTTGGAACACCAAAGGCCAGTTACCAAAACAATACTTTCAGAGATGGTCGATTTGCATGTGTGGATCATGATTTTTTCAGCTTATTCACCCTGCCCTTAATTAAAGGAAATCCGGCTACTGCGCTGAAGGAACCAAACACCATTGTCATCACCCGAGCTCAGGCCAGCAAATATTTTGGTGAAGAGGATCCTCTTGGAAAAGTGCTGGATTTTGAGGAGTGGAATGAACATCTCACTGTCACGGGCGTGATAGAAGAAGTACCTCAGAATTCCCATTTTCATTTTGATTTTTTCGCTTCCATGGAAGGATTGCCTCATGCAAAAGAACCCAGATGGCTGGAATCAAACTATCATACGTATTTGCTTTTGGACAAAGGATATGATTACAAAGAACTCGAACCAAAATTGCCCGCCATTGTGGAGAAATATATGGGACCGCAGCTAATGGAAAGCATGGGGATGTCTTTGAAATCATTTAATGAAAAAGGCAATCACATAGGACTTTTTCTTCAGCCACTGACTGACATTCATTTATTTTCTGATTTTTCATCTTACAGCGAACTGGAACCAGGGGGAGACATTAAATCCATTTACATCTTTGGTGCGATCGCCCTGTTTATGTTGTTGGTGGCGTGCATTAATTTCATGAACCTTTCCACAGCATCCGCTTCAAAGAGAGCAAAAGAAGTGGGCATACGGAAAGTACTGGGTTCTGCCAAAAGGCAATTGCTGATCCAGTTTTTGACCGAATCATTTATGGCCACCTTAACAGCCATGTTATTATCAGTAGTCATAGTTTTAGTTTCACTTCCGTTGTTTAATAACTTATCGGGAAAAGCGCTTCAAGTAACAGATATCTTAACCGTACAGAACGTTCTTTATTTTGCTCTTTTCGGAATTGCCATCAGCCTACTTTCGGGGAGTTATCCAGCGTTTGTCCTCTCCTCATTTAAACCGATTTTGGCCTTAAAAAGTAAATTCATAACTGCGGGAGGCAAAGGCATGCGAAGTGGACTGGTGGTTTTTCAATTTGTGGTTACTGTGGTACTCATTATTGCCACGCTGATGGTGGATCAGCAAATGTCATTTATCCAAAATAAGGAAATTGGATACGATAAAGATCAAGTTATTGTCATTAGAGAATCAGGATTATTGGGTAATAAACAGACTGCCTTCAAAGAACTGCTTTTGAATGACTCGCGGGTTGAAAACATTACCATGTCCGGACATATTCCAGCTGGACCTTCTAATATCAGCATGACGAGTGTTTCCCCCGGTCCCGAATCAGTGGATTTCAGGAGAACTCCCATTTATTACATCGATGATCAATATATCCCTACTATGGGTATGGAGCTGGTGGCCGGTAGAAATTTCTCAACCGAGTATGGGTCAGAATCCCAAAACGTAATTGTCAATGAAACATTCTTAAAGATTTTCGGCCTGGAAAAGGATGCTCTGGGGAAAACAATAAAAATGCAAACGGACAATGAAGGTGGGACAGAAAATGGGGTCATCATTGGTGTCATCAAGGATTTTCATTTCAGACCTCTGCATCAGTCCATAGAACCTTTGGTCATGATGAACCATCCCAATTCGGGACTGATTGTCAGAGCCATAACATTGGATATGCCTGCGCTGGTTGCAGATATGGAGAGCATGTGGAATGATTTCAACATCGGAGAGCCTTTTAGTTATTCTTTGTTGGATGAATTGTATAATAGGACTTATTTGAAGGAACAGAAGATGGGTAAACTCCTAAGAATTTTTGCTTTACTCACCATATTTGTGGCTTCACTGGGGCTATTTGGTCTGACAATTTTTACAGCCGAACAAAGAGTGAAGGAGATGGGAATCAGAAAAATACTGGGATCATCCGTTGGTCAAATCATCACACTTCTTTCATTCAATTTTTTGAAACTTGTGCTCATTTCATTCCTGATCGCATTTCCTCTTGGCTATTATTTAATGACCAACTGGTTACAGGATTTTGCTTATCGTATGGATTTTCAATGGTGGATATTTCCGCTATCCGGTTTCCTTACCATTCTCATTGCATTTATGACTATCAGCTTTAAAAGTATAAAAGTGGCTTTCGCAAATCCTGTGGATGCCTTGAGAGATGAATAACCCTCCTATCGCTAAAGTTTAGCGGAGCGTACTATTCCAATATCGAATCACACATTCAACCAATAAGTGAGCTTGAATACAAGTGCCCTGCTTTTGGAAGTGAAACTGTCGGGAAAGTAATTATCAGTGTAGACAAGAAATAGATCCGAAACGGGTTTGAATCGCCATTGAAATCTAGCATTGAGGTTCACATTGTCGTTGCGCTGGTTGTATTGCACGAAAGTGGTGAAAAACAGCTTATCTGTAAATGTGAAATCTGCTCTTGGACTTATCAACCAAAAATTCGATTGGCCAGAGATCGTAGTGTTATCCACCGTGACCATACTTGGCAAATCAATCCGACTATGGTCAAAAGATAGTGCCAAGTTAAGAAAGGGTTGATATCTGTAATTGATGCTTCCTTGATAGCGCTGGAGGTTTCCATTGTAAAACCCGCCAAAGAGTACATCGGCATCAAACCAAAAAAGCTTTCTTTGGTCTGTATTGAAATTCAACCGATACCTTCTCCAATCATAATCGGCTCCTTCTGGCAAAACGTAGTTTTTGATTGGCTCAAAATCGTCTCGCAACAACTGATAAGTATAACCATGCTCAAGCTGGATGTTAGCCGTATTATTCAGATCTATTTGATACCTAAATTCATAATCTATATCTGTCCTATTACCCTCTAAATCACCAAAATAACCGTATCTGAGCCTAGGACCATGGTTGTTGACCAGTCCTCCTTGCTTGCTATAGATTCTATAATCTGTAAAGAGAGACGCCCTCAAGATATTTTTACGCTGGACGAAACCAAGTTCTGCGTTGTAACCCTCACCTACTAACGCACTAATGCCCCCAATGGTGAATTTGGTAGTGTTGTATCTCAAGAAAGCACCTCCTGATATAGGGTCTTTCTTTTGTTCCGGATCGAAAGATTGGTGAAAGTAGAAGTCGCCTTCCCAGCGTCCATCCGAACTTAGTAAGTTATAATCTAACCCTACTACCCTATTAAAAGCTGTAGTGGTTTGGGTGGAATCATTCTCATCATAGTTGAAGGCTTGCCGATTGACAGCAGTCACTCCGATGTTGGACTGACCGAACACCCGTCGCTGCAACACGCCCACAGTATAATTCTGAGCCAATAGTTTGTAGGCGTTCTCTATTTCTTCAACACCCGTGAGTCGTGCAGCTGGATTGCTACCAGTCTGCATATTTAAGAATCCGACACGCCAATTTTGTCCCACTTTCCCACTTAATCGTGCACCGTAAGTGATCGGTATTTGGATAGAGTTGCCAGCAGTATCTCGAGCTATCCCTATTCTTCGACTGAAGAAAGGGCGCGTATCACTAAATCCACCTTGACCGAAGAGGTCTTGATTTTCTAAAAAGAACTGTCTCCTTTCGGGAAATTGAATCTCGAAACGACCAAGGTTAGTCACCTGCCGATCAACTTCAACCTGCGAGAAGTCTGGATTCACAGTCAAATCTAGATTAAGTGAAGATGTGATACCAATTTTGGCATCAAAGCCCACTTGTAAATTTCGATCTGCGGGAGTACTATTTTGATAGTCTTTGCTCACCCCACTTGATACGAATGGAATCACGACCAAGTTGGTGCCGGCCCTGGGTAGCGACGAGTCAAAGGTAAGTCTCCCAGCAAAAGCAAATGCTGATATTCCGAAGCCCTGAGGCACTATAGTCCAACCGCTCCTCTCGTTGCGCTTCAAGTTATTGCGCAGGAATACAATGTTCCATTTGTCATTGGTATCGTCGTACCTAAGCGTCTTGAAAGGGATGGCCATTTCAAACTCCCAGCGATCATCATATCGCTGTACTTCCGAGTACCACTTGTTGTCCCAGTCGGTACTCACACTTGAACCATTGGTGACCAGACCTTCACGTTGTATACCAAAAGGCGTCAAACCAAAAGTAAAGCCATTCGTGTAGTCATTAAACGGGTCGATGTAAACACTGAAATTTTCATTGACCGACCACTCAAAATCCCTTCTAAGAGAAGAAACAATATCCTTTTTATCGGAGCTCTCGAAGCAAGTCCCTCCGATGTATAAAAATTTATCATCGAACGCTATCTTAACCTCTGTCTGATCTACTGCTAGGATAGAATCCTCTGGAAAATTTTGAATGAATTGATCGGCGGGCTGAGCTGTTGCCCAAAAGTCTTCGGACAACCGTCCATCAAGAATGATTTTTTGATCTGTCCTAGAAGCAGACATCCGATATTTTTCCGAATTCTCTTGAGCAGTAGCGCTGAGAAATGGAAATGCAAGGAATGTAAAAAAGACCAGTTTGTTCACGGCTGCAAACCTACCGAAAGCAGAAACTACCACACCTCAGATTTACATGAGCGGATAGTATGGGTTAGAGCAGCGCTAATGGTGATATTGAATGATGAAGGTTTTGTGTTTTAGATTACTTTATTGATTATTCCTTCGAGAGTTACAACATCTCCTCAGATTACTCACAGAGAACTCTAAGATAAACGTATTTAGCTTTAGTTCCTCAGCGTTCCTTTCAGATGACACTGAGTAGTGTAAAACAATCTTCTCCTCTCCCTTATTTGGCAACCAAAACGTTCTCAAATCCTTGACATAAAAATGTGATTTATGTAAGTCTCATCTATTTAGATGTAACACATTGGAGAATCTGTTTTGAGACCTTCGTAAATCAGCGTTTTGTCAGGCTCCTCATGGAAAATCCATTATTCATTTCCAAATTCTAAAATGGACTCCACAAACTAGAAGCATGGCAGTAGCTGCGGGCTATGTCCTGAAGAAATGAGGTAAAAATGAATGAAATGCAATATAAACGTAAGCTCGAAACAGTCCCGATCACCACCCTATTCTTAGATATAGGTGGCGTCTTGCTCAGCAATGGCTGGGGACATGTCTTTAGGCACCAGGCAGCTGCGAAATTTAATCTGGATCAGCAAGAGCTCGACGATCGACACAAAATCATGTTCGCCACTTATGAAGAAGGGCATTTAACGCTCGAAGAATACCTTAATCATGCGGTATTCCATCAAAAACGAGATTTTTCCTTAGATGAATTTCGTGATTTCATGTTCTCATTGACAACTCCCAATGCGGACATGATTGACTTTTTCAAAAGTCTGAAACTGCATTACAATTTGAAAATAGTGGCCGTGAGCAATGAAGCAAGAGAACTAAATGCGCATAGGATAAACACCTTTAAGCTCAATTCATTCATTGATTTTTTTGTGTCCTCTTGCTACGTTAATATCAGAAAACCTGACAACAGGATTTTTGAGATGGCACTCGACCTCTCAAATGTGGATGCAAGCGAAGTGCTCTTTATTGATGATACGCAGCTATTTGTAGATGTAGCCGTCGGCTTAGGGGTCAAAAGTATTTGCCATGCAAACTATCTATCAACAATCCATGCTTTAGCAGAATTGGGATTGCCAATCAAACCTAAAAAATTAGCTTATGCCTTGTAGCGAATACCTATTGACCATCAACGCGGGATCATCCAGTATCAGGATGGCGCTTTTCATCGAGGAAGAGGAATTGCGTACGCTTATTTCTGCGAAGATTGAGCACATAGGCTCGAAAGATGCAAGATTTACAATCGAACAAAACAACAACAAAAGCGAAGTGGCAATCAATGCTTCCAGCTTTCATGCTGCATCACTTTCGTTGATTGACTGGTTGGAGAATCGGCGTTGGTTCCTTCATGTGAAGGCGGTCGGTCACCGACTAGTACATGGTATCAGGCATACGAATGCTGAGCTGGTAACAGATGCATTATTAAAGGAATTAGACGGCATCAGCGATTTTGATCCCGATCATCTGCCTGCAGAAATTGAGATCATCCGATTGCTCCGAAAGAAGCATCCAAATCTTATGCAGGTGGCCTGTTTTGATACCGCTTTTCATACCAGCCTCCCTCCTGTTGCCAAAACTTTTGCAATT
>JBLIFO010000127.1:0-8532 GCA_047633875.1 Marinoscillum sp.
AAAGATAGTCAAGTGCTCGCATCTCATATCCCAAAATTCTAGATTGTAACTCACTAATAGTTGCAATACCTGCAGGTGTTGGTGAATCGTAGAACGCTAAACTCGAAAAAGGTTTACCTTTTTGATTTGGATCAGCACTATAAACTGGATCTTGATCTGCATCAAGAGCTACAGGCTTATAGGCTTCTAAATCCATTTCTGGGGCACCAACTCCGGCTAATTTTTCTTTAAGAAATTCAGGATATTTATTTAGTGCCTCTTTAAGCTCGGTACCATGTCCTCCACCCCCCTCTTGCACAGGCATCATGTAGTGACCAACAGTGCTATAATCTGTCTTTCCCACCAAATGTTTAGCATCCCCAGGATACTCAGCGCTTTTGCCTTCCTCATAACCACCAGTTTCCTCTATTAAAGTAACCTTAATCTCAATAAGTTCCTTTAATAACTTCGATGTTTCTGATCTTATTTCTTTGGATAGCTCTACCACCTTAACATCTTCTGGCCTGTTGCCCGAATCATCCACAGTTTTGGCTATACCACCAATTATTTGGGTATTTCTTTCCTCCGTCTCCGTGTTTGCCCTAACTAAAGAATCATCTAAGAACACAAATTTGTCAATGATTGTAACTGACACGTTCATTGCTAACAAAGCTGTTAGCACCAAATACATCATACCAATCATTTTTTGCCGCCCAGTTTCTTTTCCTCCTGACATAGTTTTTGTATTTAAAAGTGTTTAGTTGGAAAATTAACCCTGCTTCATTGCACTCAACATATTTCCATACACTTTATTTAGTGATGTAATATTTGTAGTGAGTGTATTCAATTGAGTTTGAAATGCAGAAGTTTCTTTACTAGCCTCTCCCATACTTTCAAGGGCTCCAGTCAAATTCGAATAGAATTTATTCATAGACTTCACATGTCCTTGCGCATCTTTCAACTCCATTTCGTAAACTGCATTCAAAGCACCCAAGCTCTTAGTAACATTTTGAACTTGACTATGATATTCCTTCGTATCCTTTGAAGCTTCGGCCATTGCATTCATGGCTTGCATAGAAGTCCCATATGCCTTATTCATTTCAACCAATGAATTAGATGCTGTCTTTGCATTTTTAGCGTACTCATTGGTTGCAATGGTAGCATCACCCAATTGAGCCATTTTCTGCGCTGATTCCGCTAAACCTTTCATACCATCTCCCAAGCTCTTCATCAACTCAGGACCTACTTTTGCATCAGCAAGCATTTTATCCAACCCAGCTGCTGCTCCAGTACTGTTATCTCCAGTTGTAACTTTTCTAGCTGCTGCAGGAGGGCCGTCATAGTCATCTGCTAATTCAGGATATACTTTTGACCACTCAGGATCTTTATGCATTGGCTCAAATGCACTTAGGAAGAATATCATCGCTTCAACACTTAGCCCAATTGTAAGCATTGCACTTGCACCAGGAAGGTGAAGAATTTTAAACATTGCACCTACAATTACTACGGCCGCTCCAATACCATAGATTTTTGGCATTATTGTCTTGAAGAGAAGCTCCATAAATCCGCCTTTATTGCTCATGTTCTAATTTATTTAGGTTAGTATTTTTTGTCTATAATTAAAATTCGTAGCCCGAAGATCGTCCTAGATATGTCATTGCGCATCTGAATCCAATTGACGAACGAGCGGTATCTCTATGCTCAAAGGTCCGAGTACCTGTTTCAAGGTAGTAGGCTATATCCTTCCAAGAACCACCTCTGATTATTTTATTATCAATTCTTTCATCATAATATGTCGGATTCAAATCCCATACAAGTGGCATAGCGGAAGGCATGTAAGCGTCTTCACACCATTCGGCAACATTCCCTGACATATCGAACAAACCATAATCATTAGAGAAATATGTACTTACTGGGGATGTGTATGCAAAGCCATCATCAAAATAATTTCCTCTCCCAGGTTTAAAATTTGCTAAAAGACATCCTTTTTGATTTCGAATATATGGGTTACCCCAAGGATATTTCGCCATATCTCTGCCTCCTCTAGCTGCATATTCCCACTCTGCTTCAGAAGGCAATCTGAAAGCAGGCATTACTGGCATACCGACGCTTTCTCTAAATTCGTTTAAATACTGAGTCCTCCACTTACAGAAATACTGAGAAGCATTCCAATCAACTCCAACTACTGGATAATCGTCAAAAGCTGGATGAGACCAATAGTACTCCACCATAGGATCTCCCATATGATGGGTAAAATCTGTATCCCACACTGTGGTATCAGGCATTAGATCTGCAATAGAAAATCCAGCGGGCAAATCAACCTCAGAACCTTCTGTAATTGCTTGAGTAAATTGTCTGTACTCATTATTCGTAACTTCAGTATCATCCATAAAGAATGCCCCAATTGTTACTTGCTTATTGAAATTTATCTGTGTAGCTGCTACATCTTCATCGGCTTGACCCATATGAAAAGTACCAGCTGGTACAGAGACCATCCCATACGGACGAGTCATCTCCCAACCTTGTCGATCGAGTACACCCACAAGTTCTCCATTATCTGAAGACCCTCCTCCAAATAACCCACAACTCTGGATTGCTACACTTAGCGAAAGCAACGCTAATGTAGAAAACTTAAAAACACGCATATTCTTCATAACACCTAATTTGAACCTGCAAGTATGTGAAATAAACAAACTTTAGCAAAACATATTGTAACTAAAGTAAACCTAAATATAGAACCTTATCTCGCTCCAACGCAAATTTTGATATCAAATTATATAAGATTAAAAGAAAATGTGCCTTTTTAGAATGAAAATCTTGGCGTTTTAACTCCCTTTTTACCTCCAATAACAAAATTTGGTAGATCGTATTTTACAAAAAGCTCATGTGAAGTTAATGACTTGGCGTTTCTGTTTTGAACCACATAATCAAATGAATAACCTATTTTCAACTTATCTTCTTGTAATAAACTGTATCCTAAAAACAATATTATAGATTCTGATTTACGATAAGAAAGCCCTGTCCAGATTTTATCGTTTAGGGTCAAAATACTTCCTAAATCAAATGTCAATCCTTTCCCATTACTTCTTATCAACAATGAAGGATTAATTCTAATATTTTCCGATAAAAACCATTCATATCCACTATTTAGAGATAATGTAATCGGTTGTATATTTTCGATCGACTTGCCAAATGAGAAGGTAGGTTCCAAAATATTGATTGCACCGACTCCAATATGCCAGTGGTTATTTGAAGTATAAGTGATACCTGCTGCAAGATTCGGTTGGGTCTGTACTTCTCTCCCCCCTTGGAGTAAAGGATCCGGCTCATTTGGGCGTAATTCATTAAAATTTTGTGATAAAGAAAAAAAACCTGGCGCAATACCCAAGTGGATAGCCCCACTTGTAATAACATGCGAATATGTCAGTGGGATACTTAATTGAATACTCGAAAGTGGACCTACTTTGTCATTTGTTAAAATTAGACCTGTTGAGGACAGAAAAAAATTTCTAATTGGCGCAACGGCTGTGATCATCTGAGTAGCAGGGGCACCTCCAGTCCCATCAAAACTACTACTATACCCTAGCCATTGACTCCTATGCTGAAATACGATAGCACCTTGTGATGACAATGCTGTAGCACTGGGATTAAAAAAAGATTCATTGAACGCATAGTGACCAAAGAAGGGGCCATTTTGAGACCATCCCACGAGGCTGTAAACAAATAATAAAAACAGCAGGAATAGTTTTCTCATTTTGGAATTTATAAAGTTAAACGCCTTCATCAAAAATACCCTTAAACACGCAGCGTTAAATACCGTTCGCTTTTTTAATATAATACTCAAGAGCGCCAGTCATACTTGGGGCATTCGGTAGAGGTGCCTGAATATCTAAGATTAGGCCAGCGTCTTTCACAGCTTTGGCAGTAGTTGGTCCGAATGCCGCTATTCGAGTCTTATTTTGTTTAAAGTCAGGAAAATTATCAAACAATGACTTGATACCCGATGGACTAAAGAATGCAATGATATCGTAAAAAATATCTGATAGATCTGACAAATCACTAGCCACAGTCCTATATATAATAGCTTCAGAAAAAGTAAATCCATTTTTTTCCATGAATTCTGGAATGTCCTCCTTTCTAATATCTGAGCAAGGAAACAAGAATTTCTCTTTCTTGTGTTTTTTCATGACCTCCAGTAGATCTTCTGCTGTACGTTCTCCAGTAAATATTTTACGCTTTCTGATAACAATATATTTCTGAAGATAATTAGCTGTTTGCTCGGAAATGCAGAAATATTTCATGTCAGATGGTATCTCTACCTTGTTTTCGGAGGCTAATCTAAAGAAATGATCAACTGCATTTCGACTAGTGAAAATAACTGCTGTATGATCAAGAATATTTACCTTTTGCTGGCGAAATTCACGAGCACTCAATGGTTTAATTTCAATGAATTGTCTGAAATCAATTTTCAAGTTATACTTGCTAGCTAACTTGAGATAAGGGGAATTTTCGTCGGTGGGCTCAGGTTGCGATACAAGAATTGATGCAACACGATTTAATCTTTCTTTGTCCGTAACTAACAATTCTTCACTCATACTTCTAAATAGAATTTAGTGCCTCTGTTACCCCAGTTTTCCAAGCCAATATAATGCAAGAAACCCAGGTGCCATTTCTGTGGTGCAAAGGTAGCTAAATATCATCAGTTTCCTACCTCCAAAAAGTTTATCCAATTTTAGAAATGTCCAACCTTGAAGCATCAAAACTGATAAAAATACGCACGCGATCGCGAGTTTGGAGGCGATTGAGCCAATTAAGTGAAAACTAGTAAAATCGAGCGCGAGCAACAGCAAGCAGATACTAGATGAGATTATTAGAAGACTTGTTTGTCCATTGATCTGAACGAAAGGTGCTAGTTTAAATCCAAAGAGTTTGCTAATCCCTAAAGTCAAGATATGTTTCCCAAATAAAAAAAATGAGATAATTAGACCATTACATATCCAAACAATAAGAGTACCAAGAAAACTTTCTGCAGCATCAACAAATAAATTCGGATTCAAGTAATAGAAAATAACTGAAAGAAGAAATGCGAGAAAAATATTACGTAGCAAGCTTTCATTATTTGCTAGATCTGAGGTGACATCTGACGTGCCTTGGATTCTAAGAAGTTTGAAAAATCCGCTATAGATTGACGGGGATATTCTCATGAAAAGCCCTCCGATAAGAACCATAATTATTATAAGCATTACAAAATACTGTCCATGCCGGTCTAGTTGTCGGGAGTTTGGTTTCCAGAGTATATTTTGCCCTCTTATTTGTACGATTTCACTTTGTAGGTCAATTTCTTCGTTTTTCTGATATACCGAAACCCTAGGCTGAGCCCCATGATTTGCTCTGATGGAGTCCAACGAGAGTAATCTTGTCCCAAAGAATTGAGAAATGGCTAACTGATCGTTGATCCAGACATCAGATAAATTATCCGATTTAAGTCTGAGGTAACCCTCAACATCACTCGGTAAATTGAAAATGATAAACTCGCTTTCTGCAAGTCCTGTATTGGTCGGCTTACCATCACTATCTATTGTTTTCCAGTCCAATCGTAAATCATGATAGACTACTGTATCACTCTGAGCAAACAGTGTGACTAATTGAAGGTAGATAATTATAGTGACGAGGAACTTTTTCAAAATACGGAAGTGTAACCAATATGAATTTTAACATTCGAGGGATTGAAACTAATATCTCTTGTTATCCCTGTTGCAACTGCAAATGTAAGAAAGCCATTATTAGTATTGAGCGACAATCCTCCACCATATCCACTGGCAAAACGAGTAGTATTCAAACTCTCCATTAATAAATGGTCTGCAAACAAATGAACATAGGAAGAACGCTCAAAATACTGTCTAATTTCTAGTCTATTTAACACATAGTGCCTCGCATAAAAGGTATTCTCGTTAAATCCACGGATTGACTTTATACCACCAAGTCTGATCAACTCATTTTGAAGAAGCTGATCATTATAAAATAATCGCCCGGAAAGTGATTGGTAAAAGGCGTAATTTTTTCCAAAAGTGACTTGCTGCTCTACTGCGGCGCGAGCTTGGAGACTTGTTGTAATCAATTTCATGCTGTCATAAACATCATCAGAAATAGCCGAATTGCGATTAATCTTCTTTTCTCCTAAGCTCATTTGTGAAGCTATTCTTACATCATTCCGCCAAGGGATTGGTGTTCCATATTGATCATTCTTTATACCGACTAAATATTCTGACGATTTGTAATCTGAATAGCCCAATGATATCTGCTCATTATCTGGGCTAATCAAGCTTCCGTTTGATCTATTGAATCCAAAGTAAAGTTTAAGCTTACGGCCTAAGGGAGTGCCAGCTATAACATCCCATTCTTGATTGATGAAAGTGGAATCTTGCTTGAGAAGGTTGAAATCAAATCCCATAAATAATCTGCTTCCAAAAATGTAAGGCTGACTATAGGTTAGCGCCAGCTGTTGAGAGGTAGCGTCAAATTTGTTCCATGTGATTCCGAATCCTTTTCCCGAATTGAAGAGATTATTGAGCCTAAGATTCAAATAGCCAGTTACAATGAGTTTGCTTTGATCATTTTGCGGAGGGAAAATACCAACGATCCCTTCAAATAAATTGCTTTTTACCTCCTCTAAATCCAGATAAATATTTGCCTTCCCTTGGTCAAACGTGACTTCAGGTACTTGTTTGAGCCTGACAAACGACAAGCCGGCAAATACTCCTGGAATATCTCTGAAGGACCTTTCGCTAAAAGGAGTTCCTAGCTCAACATTTAGTACTTGGGAAATAAACCGATTTGATAATTTAGTCTCACTAATAAACTCCAAAGAATCATAGGAGACTTTTGGGCCAGTGGCGAGCGTCAGGTAGCCATCATAAGATTTTTCAAAAAGCACGATCGAATCCCACCGAACTGCGGCAAAAGGATATCCATTATTTGCGAAAACATCGATTTGCTTATTGATCTCAGTGGGGATTGCTTTACGTGGATTGATGCTAGCGGCCATTGATGTATCGTTCTTCTCATCGATAATACGAAGAGCACGCAACTGACCTTTGTATTTCTTACCTAAATAAAATTCTGAATCAGAGGTAGCAGTTGAATCAAATGAACTGAAAATATAACCTCGTGTCCAAAGCGACTTAAGCTTTTGTTGTAGTGAATCACTGTTAGTCCGACCATTTTGAGGGTATACAATATTGGCTTGGCCATGTGTGGCTAAGACTGTGATAATAAAGACTAAGCAGCTTAAAACGTGACGCATATAAAAGTGATGACTCTTTCCTTTTACCTTAGCAAGATAATCTAAAGTAAGTGGCAGGAATCTATCTACATATCCCCTTTTGTAAGCAAGCATGCCACTATTGTGACTTTCACTTTTCTACCAATCTTTCCCGGCAAGAGGAGATGGTGTCAGCCATAGGTAAGGAATTGAAGATGCGGAAAGATGAAATGGATTTGGGAGAAGTGTCTTCCATATACTTTGGTGGTGGCACTCCCTCTCTGCTATCTGAAAATCAACTGATGTTTCTTCTTACACTTATAAAAGAGCAATTCACTTTAAGTGAAAACGTAGAAATCACCTTAGAAGCAAACCCTGATGATTTGACAGAAGCCAATCTTACAGCCATAAAAAACAGTGGAATTAATAGGCTAAGTGTTGGCATTCAAACATTTGATGAAGAAAGACTGAAATATATCAACCGCGCCCACAGCTCCAAGGAAGCACATGATTGTTTAGCGATTGCTCAATCCTTAGGTTTTGAAAATATTTCTGCGGACTTAATCTATGCAATACCACCTGCAGACATTGAATATTGGAAGAAAGACTTGGAGATTCTGTTAAAATATGATCTTTCCCATATCTCTTTATATGGCTTGACGATCGAACCTAATACCGTTTTTGGGAAGTGGTATGAGAAAGGGAAACTAAAGGAGACACCAGAGGATATAGCTCTTGACCAATACAGATATGCCATCCAAACGCTGACTGAAAGTGGTTATGAACACTACGAGGTTTCTAATTTTGCCAAAGCAGGCAAAGAATCACACCACAACACTAGCTACTGGTCTGGGCAAAAATATCTTGGGTTAGGGCCAGGTGCGCACTCTTATGACGGAAACACTCGTAGCTACAACATCAGCAATAATGCAAAGTATATCAAGGACATAAGTGAAGGTAGACTTCCTCAGACTATCGAATCTCTCACTGAGGCAAATCGAATCAATGAATATATCTTTACTCGTCTACGAACAAAGCGCGGTTTTTTATTAGAGGACTTTAAGAAATCATTCGGACTGGAATTCTTAGTACTTAGTGGAGAACAGCTAAGTGAGTATGTTCAAAATGGTTTGGCAATCAATGAAAAAGGGAATATTTCTCTGACATCCGAAGGGCTGATGCTCGCGGACGAAATTACTTGGCGGTTGTTTTATGAAGACGAAGATTTGAAGAAGTAAAATGGAAAAAGATCTTAAAAAATGCATCATCCTACTCAAATCCCTGATCCTACA
>JBLIFO010000128.1:0-8494 GCA_047633875.1 Marinoscillum sp.
GAAAAACTTTCGATCAATACCTGATGTGTCTGCAAGGAAGTGAACCAAATCTGCCTTGGTCATTCCATCGATACTTCCAACATTCACAAAATATCGGTTGAATTTGCTGGTGTCTCGTCTTTCTGGTGCCCCTCCATATGCCTCATTTAAATTAGAGTCTTGCTCATCTGAAGTCGTAAGATTATCTAATTGAGTCGTAATCAAGCGCTTCAAAAGATCTTCTTTTGTCAGGTGAGCGAATCTATCTTGCATGGCATGTAGGATTTCATCAGCCTGCTTATCAACTTGGGTGTTGATAATAAAATTCGCCCAATTGTGAATTTTAGTAGACTTTAAAGCCTCGATGGTCGGGACTTCTATTTTCTCAAATTTCACTTTGATTTTACGCTCTATCTCTTCTATTCGCTTACCTTCTCTTGGGTTGATAAATGCAAGTGAAATACCTTTCTTACCAGCTCTTCCTGTTCTACCACTCCTATGTGTATAGCTTTCCAATTGGTCTGGTAGCGTATGGTGAAGTACGTGAGTCAAGTCATTTACATCAATACCTCTAGCTGCTACATCTGTTGCAATTAGCAGCTGCATAGACCTAGATTTGAAACGTTTCATCACGGCATCTCTTTGCGACTGAGAAAGCTCACCATGAAGGGCTTCCACGCCGTATCCTATGCTACTTAAGTTGTCAGATATTTCTTGGGTCTCTCTCCTTGTTCTGCAAAACATAATGCCACGCATTTCTGGTTGCATGTCAAGAAAGCGTCTCAATGCTGGAATCTTATTCCCAATCTTTGTAGTCACAAATTGATGTGTGATGTCAATATTGCTTTTTTGCTCACTATTCACGGATACCTCTACTGGATTATCCATGTATTTTTTAGTGATACGCTTGATTTCGTTAGGCATAGTAGCTGAAAAAAGCCACGTTACCCTGTTCTCAGGAGTGTAAGAAAGAATGGTGTCAATGTCTTCCTTAAAGCCCATGTTAAGCATTTCATCTGCTTCATCCAACACTACGTATCTAACATCATCAAGACTAATTGCCTTACGCTTTATTAGATCTATTAGTCTACCTGGGGTAGCTACTACTATTTGTGTAGGTTTCTTTAAAGCTTTGATTTGGTTTACAATGGCTGCACCACCGTATACCACTTCAATGTTGATTACTTTATTGTTTCTAGAAAAATCAACAAGTTGTTTTGCCGTTTGCTGCCCTAGCTCTCTTGTTGGAGCCATTATGAGCGCTTGAGTATTCTTGTTACTCTCGTCTATCAAATCGATAAGAGGTAGGCCAAAGGCCGCAGTTTTACCAGTACCCGTCTGTGCAAGACCTATAAAATCAATAGGCACTTTGTTAAGTAATAATGGGATTGCTTTTTCCTGAATGGGTGTTGGGTTTTCGAACCCAAGTTGATCGAGGACTTCTAAAATAGAATCTGAAAGTCCGAGTTTGCTGAAATTATTCAAAAATCGTATGTTATATGAGCCGCAAAGGTAGGCAGATCAAACGATTAAGTTTTGAATATATATTAATTATACAAAAGCTAGCAGCTAAACCTTAAGAACCAGGCCAAAAATCAGGTTTAATTGCTGAACTGCTTGGCCCGAATCCTAAACATGATACACAATATACAGGTCTGCAGCCACCTTCGTTAGCTTCACAATCTCTCGGAGGAAAAGTCCCCTGATAGGTATCTGTAAATGCTCGAATACTGCTTACAGCTGAAACCTGAAAATATCCAAGAACTACCTCTTCAGGATCAGAAACTGATTTTACGTTCCCAAGAAGTTGGTAATTACTCGTTTCGAAAATTGTTCCTGTATTACCAAGTTGATTGTTTATCTCGCTCCAATAATTGTAGGCTTTTTTAGAAAGTGAATACAATTTGATCTGGGCGCTGTAACCTACATCAAATTTGATATCAATATTATTCTGATAAACTGGCTTATCAGTCACATACCTTCCGTTTATTAATTTGTCATCCTCAATAAATAGAAAGTTTTGATCAAAATCAGTTATCCAGCAGTTTGCATAAGGATTACCATAAATATTGGCTGGATAACAACGATTGAGTCTTGGGTTGAAATCAGCACCTCCAAATCGCTCACCAGCAAATTGAGAGAACACTTCATAGGTTCCTAAAAATCTCCATCTATAAAAGTTATCCTTCTCGATTGGATCTTCAAAATCTACAGAATAAAGCATGTCGCTATTCGTTGCTGTAGCTGTTATTTTTGTAAGTGTGGGCACGTCAGCCATTAATTCTGGCTCAGACTCATATATTTTTCCATCAGGGAATACCATTCGAGTGTGATAAGTTCTTCCAATCACTCCTGCAAAATCCTCACTTGATTCAAAGAAACCGTTTCCTATTTGAGAATATTGCTCTTCATTACCCAGATCATCTATCACTCGTACATCCACACCATTTACCTTCTGGAAATCAGGTCGAACATTGAAGCCTTCTAGCACCAACAATCTTATAGAATGAACTTTTGGCTCATTGGTCAGTTCGCCTGTTACTATTAAAGGGGTTACTCCACCTCCGAACTGTTCTATTTCTTGGATACAACTTGTACCAAAGAAGAGGACAAAAACAATTGCTAAACTTGATAATATCTTATTCATGTTATTCAATTCGCAGATTTCTAAAACTCAAAGTTTACAGACAATGAAGGGAATGGACTTCCCAAAACTGATAGCTGATAAGCCTTAGGTGGGCTACCCGCATTGTTTTCAAAGAACACCGAATAGGCATTCTTGTGTCCATAAAGGTTATAAACAGCCAAAGTATAACTCAGCTTCCATTTACGGTCAAACTTAGGCTTACTTCTAACAGTCATTGACACATCCAATCGATGATAGTCAGGAATACGCTCTTGGTTTCTCAGCGAATAATTAAAAACATTGGCCAAATTTGATACCCCATAAGTCCCCAAAGGAACAGTAGCTGGGCGACCTGTACTATAGCTGAAATTCACTCCATAGGTCAAAACTGGATTTGGTTCATGTGTCAGAGCGAAGGTTATATCGTGAGGCTTATCAAAATTGGCAGGATAAGGGTTTCCTTTATTGAGGACCTCATCACTATATGTTCCGTTGACTGTGCGGAAAGTTCGAGAATAGGTATATCCAGCCCATCCTGTTAATTGACCCACTTTCTTATTCAAGAAAAACTCAATCCCGTAAGCCTCAGAAGTTCCATTAATCAACTCAGCTTCAATGTATTCATTCATTAATAACTTAGAACCGTCTTTGAAATCCACAATATTGTCTGCTTGTTTGTAATAAGCTTCAATTGAAAATTCGATTGTGTTGTTCTTGAAGTTTCTGAAGTACCCTAATGTAAACTGATCTCCTATTTGAGGAGCTAAATATTTGTTACTCGTTTTCCAGAAATCTGTTGGAGTCACAGCAGCAGTATTGCTAATCAGATGGAGATACTGCCTCACTCGGTTATAGCTCAATTTAATAGAGCTTTTAGGGTTAAGTAGATAAGTCACATTTACACGTGGCTCTAATCCACCATAAGTAGCTATGCTTTCACCAGAGGCATAGGAGATTGTATCAGTGATGTTTTCAATATTCTTAGAATCCCCTGCACCAAACAAATAATCAGTACCTAGACCATAATTGATATACCCACTGTATCTCAAACCACCTCTTACAGAAAGTTTTGGTGTCACTTTAAGTTCATCCTCGATGTAAACTGCCGCTTCTAGAGATCTTTCTTCCTCAATAGTCACAGGTTCCACACCTGAGTTGTTACCAATTGGTCGTTGCTTGCCCGGATTAAACTGATAATGGGTAGCTTCTACCCCTGTGAACATCTTGTTACTCTTAGTGAATTCTTTGGTTAGGTCTGCTCTGAAAGTCTGATAGTTGATACCTGATTTGATATCAAAAGCATCAATACCTTCGTCATCTTTAATAGTAAAGCCATATTGACCATTTACTAAAGTGACATCTAAAACTGTGCTTTCACTGAAAATATGTTTCCAAATAAGTGAATTATTGAATGTGCTCCACTGAAAAGTGGTATCGGACGCAAAGCCAAAACCATCATTGCTGAAATAGCCAGAGTAGGTCAACTTATTTTTTTCATCTAGAAACCATGAGAGTTTCCAGTTAGTATCAACAAATGATGCTGAGCTGTTTTTAAAATCGCCATCTTTAGCCAATCCAAGCATCCAATCTGAATAGGATGCTCGTGCCCCAACTACGAATGAAAGTTTATCTTCTATAATCGGTCCATCAATAGCTAACTTACTTGCTACCAAACCTAAACCAGCCGTAACATGATAATTTTTTCGATCTCCTTCTTTTAAACTAATATCCAGAACTGAAGAAAGACGACCTCCATACATGGCTGGCATACCACTTTTGTAAAGTGTAGCGCTATTGACTACAGCAGGATTAAAAGCAGAAAAGAAACCAAATACATGAGATGGGTTAAAAATAATAGCACCATCCTGAAGTATTAAGTTTTGATCTACTCCTCCACCTCTTACATTGAAACCAGATGAACCCTCACCAACGGTAGACACACCCGGCAGTAGGATTAAGCTTTTCACTACATCGCTTTCTCCCATAAAAGAAGGTAGTGAATTAATCCTCTCGATATCCAAGGTATTCTTACCCATATCTAGATTAGTAATTTTAGCATCCTGGCTTTCTGAATAGACCGTGATAGCATCCAGATTATAGATCTTTTCTTTCATGAGGACGTCAAGCTTGGTGTCTTTCAAAACATCAATAGTCTTGAACTCTGTGATCATATCTATTCTTGAGAATGTCACATTGAAGGTGCCTCTGAGTAACTTGATAGAATAGTATCCTTCAAAATCAGTAGCCACACCTGTTTTGAGGCTCGATATGTACACGGTTACACCGAAAGCTGGCTCATTCGTGTAATTGTCTCGAATGTACCCGCTAAGCTCTACCTCTTTGGCATAGTCCTGAGAGTTAGAGGTAAAAGAGAGGAATAAAACCGTTAGAAATAGTATCGATCTTGCTGTAGTAATAAAATTATATTGCATCTAGGGAGATTACTGTGGTAGAAATCGAACGCAATTAAGTTCTTTCAGCCAACATTGAAAAACTTTAAAGCAGACTAAATACAGTTTTTTATGTAATTGGTACCATTATCTTCTCAAAGGTCATATGGCAATAAACAGCAACACCCTAACATATTCTTACCCTTACACTCTGATTGATTTTTACATTCTACTTTGAAAAGTATCAGTTTTATTGCGAATACACTATCGGAATAAGCTTGC
This sequence comes from Marinoscillum sp., assembly GCA_047633875.1. GTDB lineage: Bacteria > Bacteroidota > Bacteroidia > Cytophagales > Cyclobacteriaceae > Marinoscillum. The sequence goes on from JBLIFO010000128.1 coordinate 5,278, forward strand.
ACTTATGATTTTCTAAAAAATAATTGACTGCCTTTGCCTTCTCAAAAGTATGAGAAGAAAACTTCATCAAGTGCTCTAACTCACCCACAGAATGAACAAGTTGGTCTTCTTTGGAATACGCCCCATAGCCTTGTAATTGCCCTTGACTTACCTTAACAAAAGATATAATATCTGCCGGACCCGAAGTATGTGTTATCATGAATTCATCGGGATGCTTGAGGGATGGCTTCATGGATATTTCAACCCTAAGATTATAAACATCCGGCGTACAGGTATTTCGGCAAGCACCTAGACAGATTTGTTTCTCGCAATTGTCAATCTTGCTAATTCCCGAAAGTTTAGCGCAGAGCTTTTGGTCTAAAATCAATTTTTCAAGGGCTTTATTTGCTTCGCCTTTAGTAGAATATATTTTTTCCGAGGTAATTACACCTTCTGCCTTCTCTATCTTCAAATTGATATATCCAAACAAATCTCGATAGTTGACAATCTGATATCCGCTTATAGCTTTCTTAATTGAATTAAAAACGGGCTCCACCTTTTCCATTTCATCTAAGGCAGTCAATTGTGCAATCAATAAGGAGGGTTGTGCTTCACCTTCTATCCTATTCAAAACAGCTTTGATTTCCTTGGACCTTTTCGAATTACTTTTGAGAAAGGAAATGACTTCCTTTTTGACTTTTGCGCAAGCAACTACTTCAAGAATCTGATTATCAGCATCATAGAGTCTGTATATACCTACTTTTGTTGGCAGAGAATTCACTTGCTCCTTAGGAATATGTGCTGGCATATATTTCAACCATGCTTCTGGTGCATGAGAAGGTGATCCTGCAGAGAGTTCAAAAATCTCGTGAAATAACATTGTGGTAGCTTCCGCATCACCTCGCGCCCTATGCCGACCATTTATTGGGATATTAAGATCACCACAGATATTGCCAAGCCCATAACTCCTGTGTCCAGGGATGTATTTTCTAGCGAGCCTCACGGTACAAAGCTTTTCCTTTTGAAAGTCGTAATCTAAGCGGCTGAATTCGCCATTTATCATTGCAAAATCAAAATTCACATTATGAGCTATGAAGATCGTGTCTTCCGTGAAATCAAGGACTCTTTGAGCGATCTGATCGTATGTGGGCGCATCAGCGACCATCTCATTGGTAATCCCTGTTAACTCAGAAATAAATGGTGGAATATTAGTTTCAGGATTAACTAAGCTTGAAAACTCATCGAGAATTTGCTTGCCGTCAGTAATGAAAATGGAAATATCCGTAATACGCGAGTCACTTGGACGTCCGCCGGTTGTTTCCACATCTATGATCGAGTATAATTGGTCTGACAAGTTTTGAACAGTTGAAGTATCAAAACTAATAATTCTTGTGCCCGAATGATCGGTAGAAGTCCGAATGAATTTTAGCTTTGCGATCAAACATTAATGTTGAAAAAGCATTTTGTCTAATAGACATCATTTATTTATGATCATACTTATCTCTCCAGCCAAGACGCTCGATTTTGAAAACAAAGTTTCAATGCCTGCCACTAAGCCAAGACTCTTCAATGATTCTAAAGCCATATTGGAAGTGATGAAAGAAAAGACGCCAGAAGATTTAAGCCAAATAATGAGTATAAGTGAGGATTTGGCAGAACTTAATGCTAAACGATTTAAGAAATTTTCAACGCGCCATACGGCCAAAAACTCAAAGCAAAGTTTGCTAGCATTCAAAGGTGACGTATATCTTGGCTTGCAGGCGGAGGACTTTACAGAAGCAGAGATGGATTTTGCCCAGGAGCATTTACGGATTCTCTCAGGCCTATATGGAGTGCTTAGACCTTTGGACCTTATGCAGCCTTATCGTTTAGAAATGGGAACCAAAGTAACCATTGATGAACATAGCAATCTTTATAAATATTGGGGTGAAAAGCCAGCTCAATTGATAAGACGAGATATGCTAGCACAAAAAGACGATGTGGTTCTCAATCTTGCCTCTATCGAATACTTCAAAGCAGTAAACCTGAAAACGCTAAAAGCCAAAGTGATCGATTTCGACTTTCAGGATTTTCATAATGGCGAATACAAAATGATCTCATTCTTTGCTAAAAGGGCCAGAGGTATGATGGCGAGATATATCATCAAAAACCAGCTTTCAACAGTAGCCGATTTGAAAGGATTCAATACAGATGGTTATTACTTTGATACAGATAACTCTACAGAATCTTCACTTTCCTATAAGCGAGGCTAGTCTTTCCGAAACTTACTAAGTGCTGTTTGTGTGAATTCAGACAGCACCAATTTCCCACTTTTCTTTGCAAGCGATTCAAAAAGCGCATCCCAGTCTTCAGTGCCTTTCCACATTGTTTGTTTGATTTCAGCACGTGCCTCGGGATTGGTTGCTGCAAGTTTTTCTACCAATTGGATACAGGCTTCTTCCATTTCCTCTTGACTATCAAATACTTCACTGTAAAGTCCTTTTTGAAAAGCCCATTCGGCAGATTTGAATTCGAAAGGATTCAATGTCAATTGAGCAAAAGCCGTTTTTCCTATTTTACGAATCACAGCTGGACTAATTACAAATGGCCCAATACCGATGGAAAGCTCACTTAGTTTAATGGCTGCATAATTAGTCGCGAAGCAATAATCAAAGGCAGAAGCTAGGCCGACACCACCTCCCACAGTTTTGCCTTGTACCATTCCTATTACCAAACATCTCGACTTTCTGATAGCGTTGATAAGATTGGCAAACCCCATGAAGAATTGAAAGCCTTCTTGTTCGTTTTTGATTGTCATGAGTTCATCAAAACTAGCTCCTGCACAGAAAGCACGCTCGCCTCCACTTTTGACTACAATTATCTGAACATTGTCATTTTGATCAGCAGATATGATCTCTTCAGTGAGTTTGGCTAGCATTGCACTGTTCAATGCATTATGTGGTGGATTCGAAAAGACAATCTCTGCGATTCCTGTTTTGGACATATTTGCTTTAATAAACTGCTCCATGAGGTGGGACAAATTAAACATTTACTGACAATTGCGTAAACTAGCTCCCGTTTTGATATTTCTATTTACAATAGATATGTAAATTGTCTTATGCGCCATTTATTGATCTCCATCCTTTTTTGCACAATTCATTTCAGCACACTTGCTCAAAATAGCGATTCACTTCTTAGTGCTTTGCAAAACCTCCAATCTCAGGTGAATGGACTCAAAAACACAGAAATCGTTCAAAGC
>JBLIFO010000129.1:0-8137 GCA_047633875.1 Marinoscillum sp.
AACGGCATTGGCTACACGCTTTTGCATTTCAGGATTGGATCTTTGAACGGCATTGAGCTCAAGGGAAGTGTCAAAAGCGCCCGTATCTACAGAGGAAACAGCACTACCACCCATACCTATACGATAGTTATCACCACCTAAGATCACTACAGTTTGATCCTTTTCTACCTTCTTTTTGATCCCGTCTTTCAGTTTAGCAAAGCCAATACCTCCGGCTAGCATGATCACTTTATCGAAGGAGATGGTTTCCTGATTCTCTTCATGCTCGAAGGTGAGCACACTACCGCAAATCAGTGGTTGACCAAATTTGTTACCGTAATCACTAGCGCCATTTGAAGCTTTGATGAGGATTTCTTTCGGTGACTGATAAAGCCACTTACGTGCTGGGATGGCTTTTTCCCAATCGTTCTCTTCTGTCAATCGGGAATATCCAGTCATGTAAACCGCCGTTCCTGCTAATGGAAAGCTACCAATACCACCAGCCATTCTATCTCGGATTTCACCACCGGCACCCGTAGCTGCACCATTGAATGGCTCTACGGTTGTAGGGAAGTTGTGGGTTTCAGCTTTGAGCGAAATGATGGAATCATAGTCTTTGATTTCGAAGAAATCAGGCTTGTCTTGCGTTTTAGGAGCAAACTGCTCAGCTCGCGGGCCTCTGATGAAAGCAACATTGTCTTTGTAAGCTGATACTATTTGTCCGGGATGGTCTTTAGATGTTTTTTTGATCCATTGAAACAAAGTCAATGGCTGCTCCTCTCCATCTATAATAAAAGTGCCGTTAAATATTTTGTGTCTACAATGCTCAGAGTTGATTTGTGAGAAACCAAAGACTTCTGAGTCAGTCAGGCTGCGTCCGATTTCTTCAGATACTTCTTTTAGAAAATCAATCTCGTCACCTGTCAAAGCCAAACCTTCTGATTGGTTGTAAGCTTCTAGGTCTTCGATGTGTTGGATAGGCTTTGGCGCAATGTCAAGTTTGAAGATAGATTCATTCAAATCCGAATAGCGTTTCTGTAGCATTGGATCAAACAATTGCCCCTTATCTGTAGAGAATGATTCAATCCTTTCAATCCCCTCTATCCCAGCGTTTTGAGTGATCTCAACAGCATTGGTACTCCAAGGCGTAATCATCTCTTTTCTCGGCCCTATAAAATCTCCTTTGATTTCCGTTTCTGAGATGAAATGAGCTCCTGAGAACAGCCACTGAAGTTTGTTTTTATCACTTTCGTTCAATGGATTGGCCACCCGAACGATGTAGTAGAGGTCGGAAGATTTTTGAAAAATGTGGATCATAGTAGCACCTAGAATTGCAATACGCAAAAATAGAAGATTATGTCAAAGATTGCCCCGAAGTAGCAAAGAAGCGACAAGGGATTTTGAACCTTCTAGAATCTCATGATGCTTCAATGGCAGAAGGTGAAATTTGAGGCCTTTATTTCTCTTAAATTTTTTCAGAATTTTATCAGATCTGATGATAAGGTCTGTACTGCCAAGTATCAGTACGATTTTCAATTCACGTTCGAAAACGGATTGAAATTCATTCTTTGAAAGACTTAATGGTTTGAAGTAAGTCCATGTTTTATATACCTGAGTCCTTCTTTGAGCATCTCTAAGTTGACTTTTAGCAAACCTGACCAACCCTGCTTTGGCTAGGCCTAAGGTTTCAAGAATACTTATTGTTCTGTCCAAGAACTTTGGATGAATCATAGAATATTTAAAAATGCCATTGAAAAGTAGAGAGGTGGATACCTTATACAATGAATGCTCAATTAGCCCATCTGGCGCAATTAATACCATTTGCTGGGGAGGATTTTTGGAGTAACAAGCCAATGAAAGTGCAAAACGTCCCCCAAGGCTATAGCCAACGATATCATAGTGAATAATCTGCTCCTGATCTAGGAACGACTCAAAGTCACCGACCCATTCAGGATGATGGAGCGCATGGTCTATTCGGACACTTTCACCGTGATAGTAAAGATCAAAAAGAAATAGCGTGCAAGATTCTTTGAGTAAATCCACATAAGAATTGAATACTTTGGGATCTTGTCCAAATCCATGGAAAAGCACCAATATTCGCTCCCCGCTGCCTTTTTTGACATAATGCAAGTGACTGTCTGAGCCCTCTAAATCGCGTTTATCTGGATTCACTTGAAATATTTTAACAAAGAATTCAACCAAATGTAACGACAGTCGTTTGAAACTCGGGAAACTTTTGACTCATTTTGAGTTTCCAAGGTTTTAGACTTAGTAAATTGAATAAATTGAAGGAGAAGATTTTAGAAGGGGCACATGGTTTATTTGTGCAATATGGTGTTCGTTCCGTTTCCATGGACGATGTGGCAAGCAGGTTGTCTGTTTCCAAAAAAACACTTTATCAGCATTTTGAGAATAAGGATCAGTTAGTCACTGAGGCGATGCAATTCCATATGGATATTGAAATGCATAATTTCAGTAAGGTGGCAGAAGAATCCGTCGATGCAATTGATGAATTGATGAGCATCACCATGTGTATGCGTGAGCATGTTTTTAAAATGAACCCATCATTGCTTTTTGATTTGAAGAAATATCATAGTGGAGCATGGGCTGTCTTTGAAGACTTCAAAAAGAACTTTATCATGAAGCAAATCACCAATAATATTATCAGAGGGATCAAAGAGGGATTTTATCGTCCCGAAATTGACCCAAAGGTGATAGCAACACTACGTATAGAAACTGTACAGCTTGCTTTCGATGACAATCTTTTTCCAAGAACAGAATTCGATTTTACTGAGGTCCAGCTTCAGTTGATGAGTCATTTCACTCATGGACTTCTATCCGAAAAAGGCAGACAAGCTTTTGCAAATCGTCATGATTTCGAAAACAAACTTTCAATTAATTAATACATCAGGCCTAACAACAACTTTTAATATGAAACAACAACTACTGCTGGTGCTATTGGTTTTTAGCACCAATTATTTAGCACATGCACAGGTTCCAGAATCGTACAGTGTATATGACTGTATAGAGTATGCTGTGGAAAATGCGGCCCAGATGAAAAATGCTCGATTGAATGAGCTTTCTGCGGAAGCAAGAGTAAAAGAGACCATAGGTATAGGACTGCCCCAAGTAACAGGTTCAGTCTCTGTGCAACATAGTCCAACGCTACAGAGATTTTTCTCTACATACAATGCACCACCTACAGGTCAAGAAGGCTCTGGATTTGGGGTGTCTCCTGCCCAAGCAGCTGATTTGGGTATCCAAGATGGTGATGTGTATGCAGCAGAAAACTTCTTCCAACTCCAAAGTGCAGGTGATGCAAGTCTTAGTATCAATCAATTGATTTTTAACGGCTCTTATATTGTTGGCTTGCAAGCTTCTCAGGCCTATAAAGATTTATCCATTAAGCAACGGGAAGAGACAGAAGGCAGGATAGCAGTGGCAGTGGGTAAAGCATATTTTAGTGTTTTAATAAATGAAGATCGTTTGAAGCTTTTCGATGCAAACCTTGCTAGAATAGATACACTCTATCGCAACACGAAAGAGATGTACGTCAATGGATTAGTGGAGCAAATGGAAGTGGATCGCCTGAAAGTGACTCTAAACAATCTGAAAACTGAAAAGTCAAATTTCGAGGATTTGGTGAAGCTAACCAGACAGCTTCTTAAATTTCAAATGGGTTACCCTTTAGATCAACCAATAGCACTTTCTGCGAGTATTCAGGAAATGTTGGATGCAGAGTATGATCCGATCACCTTGGATGTGAACTACAACGACCGTCCGGACTACCAAGTCTTACTTGCTAATATGAAATTGCAAGAGTTGAGTATCAAGAATAAGTATGCAGAGTCGCTGCCTACTTTAGGTGCTTTCGCAAATCTTGGGATGAGTACACAGTCGCCAACATTCGGAGGAATATTCAAAACCGAAAGTGGCTTTTCTGAGCAAAGCGGTGTAGGTCCAGATCAGTGGTATGGCTACTCCAGCCTAGGTCTTAGTCTGCGCTGGAATATTTTTAGTGGACTACAGCGCAACTATCAAATTCAGCAGGAGAAAATTTCTCTTGAGCAAATTGAGCTTGGCTTGGACAACTTACAAAATCAAATAAATGTGGAAGTAATGGATGCAAGCATCACTTTCCAGAGTGCGATTGAAAGGCTAGATGTCCAGCGTGAAAATGTTGACTTAGCTGAGCGTGTCTTCAATAATGCTAAAATAAAATACGAAGAAGGTGTTGGTTCAAGCCTTGAGCTTGTAGAAGCCGACCGATCTTTAAAAGAATCACAAACCAATTTTTACAATACCATTTTTGAAGCTATTCTGGCCAAGATAGATCTTGATAGCGCGAAAGGATTGACTAGAAAGTAAACCATCATGAACCTAATGCAGAACTATTATAATATGAAAAATTCATTACTCATTATTCTTCCATTAATCGTCCTTCTGGCAGTAGGATGTGGAAAAAAAGCAACCACGTCTGCTGACCTGATAGCGACAGGGGATATATCACAAATGCATATAAAGAAGAAAGAGCTTTCTATGCAGCAAGGTGAGATTGAGAGAGAAATTACCACTTTAGATTCAGCAATCTTGGCTAATCAAGGTGTGAAAAATCTACCTTTGATCACTGCCCTAAATATCCAAAAACAAAGCTTCAATCATTACATAGAGCTGCAAGGTGATGTGATGACCAAGCAAAACGTGTTGATCTACCCTGAGGCCGCTGGCCTTTTAGTGAGTGTCAAAGTGGATGAAGGAGAGAAAGTGACTAAAGGACAACTTTTAGCCGTTATTGACGATGGAGGTATCAGTAGCCAGTTGCTTCAAATGGAAACGCAACTTGAGTTGTCTAAGACCACTTTCGAACGTCAAGAGCGCCTTTGGAACCAAAATATTGGTTCCGAAATCCAATACCTACAGGCCAAAGCAAATTATGAGGTTCAAAAGAATGCTGTCAATCAAATGAAAAGCCAGCTTCAGAAGTTTAGAATCACAGCACCATTTGCAGGTATAGTAGACAATGTCTTCAAAGAGCAAGGAACTGTAGTTGTGCCTGGGGGACCTGGATCAGAAGTTTTCAGGATTATTAATCTATCGGATATGTACCTTGAAGTACCTGTCCCTGAGACTTATGTAGGGACAATCACAGCTGGAAAAGACGTAAAAGTTTTCTTCCCAGTTTTGAATAAAGAGATCAATTCCAAAGTTAGACAGACCAGTAATTTTATCAATCCTAATAATAGGTCATTCACAGCAGAAATAGCAGTACCTAATAGCAATGGTGCCATCAAGCCAAACATGACAGGTAAAGTTCACATCAATGATTATCAGAGCGAAGAGGCTATTATGATCCCTCAGAGTATCATTTCTGAAAACTCAGATGGAGAGCAATATGTGTTTTTAGCGTTGGCCATCGAAGGTGACGTGGCTGTTGCCAAAAGAGCCATAATCACCACGGGTAAAACTCAGGGTGATTTAGTAGAAGTATTGTCAGGTTTAAAAGACAATGACAGTATCATACAAGAAGGGGCTAGAAGCGTACGCGATGGTCAAGAAGTAAAAATCCTAAGACAGTAAAAGATGGCTAACGAAAAAAACAAAGGGTCTAAGGAATTTGCACCAGCTTCATGGGCCATAGATAACCCATCTGTAGTTTATGTAATGATTGGGCTCATCTTCTGGATAGGATTGAAGGGCTATTTTGCAATGCCTCGAGAGAACTTCCCAGAGATCATAGAGACTAAGATTTATGTGAGTACGCCTTTCCCTGGTAATACTGCCGAGGATATTGAGCGGTTGATCACAGATCCACTGGAAGATGAATTGAAGAATGTGAGTAACGTAGTTGAAATCACTTCTACCTCACAGGAAGATTACTCAATCATCACAGTAGAATTCGATGAGGAGATCAGTGTAGAAGCTGCTAAACAGAAGGTTAAAGACAAAGTAGATGGTGAAAAAGCTGATGAAGACTGGCCACTTTTCAATGGTGCTAAGGTAGAGCCGAATGTCTTCGACCTGAATATTTCTGAAGAGGTGCCGATCATGAACATCAATATCTCTGGCAACTATCCGGTTGATAGATTGAAGCTATTCGGCGAGTACTTACAAGATGAGATCGAAAATCTTTCAGAGATTAAAGGTGTAGACATCCGTGGTGCTCAAGATAAAGAGGTAGAAGTGGCCGTTGATATTTTCAAGATGATGGCTGCCAAAGTAAGCTTTGGCGACATTACTCAGGCCATTAGCAATGGTAACATGACCATGTCCGCTGGTAATTTGGTTACTAGTGGTCAGCGCAGGACTATTCGAATACTCGGTGAGATTGAGGAGCCAAGTGAGTTGGAAAACTTTGTAATCAAGACTGAGAATAACTCACCAGTTTACTTGAAAGATATCGCTGTGGTTTCATTCAAGGATGAAGATAGAACCACTTTTGCACGTGAGTTTGGTCACAATGTGGTTATGCTAGATGTGAAGAAGCGCGCGGGTAAAAATATGATCGCTGCGGCTGAAAAAATCCAAGTAATCATCAAAGATGCAAAGACCAATGTCTTCCCGACGGATTTGAATATTACCATCTCCAATGACTCAGCACCACGAACACTCAATCAGGTAGATGACCTAGTGAACAACATCATCTTCGGGATTTTCCTTGTTGTATCTGTTTTGATGTTTTTCCTTGGATTCCGAAATGCATTGTTCGTTGGCTTTGCAATCCCAATGTCCATGTTCATGTCATTTATGATATTATCCATTTTGGGATACACTCTCAACACGATGATACTATTCGGTTTGATCATGGGACTTGGTATGCTCGTGGATAATGGTATCGTGGTAGTTGAGAATGTCTACCGATTGATGGAAGAGGAGGGGCTTTCCCGTATTCAAGCAGCTAAGCAAGGAATAGGTGAGATTGCTTATCCTATTATTATTTCTACCGCTACTACTGTCGCGGCTTTCGTGCCGCTAGGTCTTTGGCCAGGAATCTTTGGTCAGTTCATGATCTTCTTCCCGATCACGCTTTCAGTGGTATTAGGCTCGTCACTTTTCGTAGCGATTTTCATGAACTCCATGCTTGTATCCAGATTTATGGAGGTAGGTAAAAAAGTACTTACCATGAAGCAGCTAGTTAGGTCGAGTATCATATTAGTTGTTTTTGGAACGTTCATTTTGATTGTTGGGGGTACAATGCGGGGGTTAGGTTCTGTGATGATTTTTACTGCATTCCTTCTTTGGTTGTACAAGTTTGGAGTGAAAAAACTGGCGGACAAGTTTCAAAGAACAGCTTTGGTTTGGTTTGAGAACTTTTACGAGCGTCAGCTTGCCATTGCACTTCGCAAAAACAATGTTTACTGGTACTTCAGTTTCACATTCTTGATGTTGATAGCTGCATTTATGTTCTTCGGAATGTCTGTGGCCTCTCAGCGAACCAAGATTGAGTTTTTCCCTGATAATATCCCGAACCAGATCATAGTCTATATAGAGTATCCACAAGGGACATCTATTGAGAAGACCAATAATCTCACAAAGGAAATAGAAGAGCGATTTTATGAAGCTATCAATGATCCAGAGTATATGATGGATGGTCAGAATGTGCTTGTAGAATCTGCTGTATCTCAAGTAGGCGAGGGTGCGGGTAACCCACAGACTGATGGTGGGTCGGCCGCTGAAATGCCACACAAAGGAAAGATCACGGCTTCCATGCGGGAGTTTAAGTTTAGAGAAGGTAAAAACTCTGAGGAACTACGTGCCAAAGTGCAAGAGGCACTGAGTGGGATCTATCCTGGAGTAGCAATATCTGTAGAGAAAGATGCCGCTGGACCACCAGCAGGGTATCCGATCAATATAGAACTTGAAGGTAGAGATTATGATCAGCTGATCAATACGGCTGAGAACATGAGAAACTTCATTAATTCGAGAAATATTGCTGGTATAGAAGAGTTGAAAATAGATGTGAATAAGAGCAAGCCTGCGCTAGAAGTAGAAGTGGATAGAAAGAAAGCAGGGGAACTTGGTGTGGCTGTGGGACAAGTTGGTAATCAACTTAGGCAATCTCTTTTTGGAACCAAAGCTGGTATTTATAAAGAGCATGGCGAAGACTATGATATCAATATCCGATTCAATGAAGATTTGAGATACAACACAAGCGCACTGT
>JBLIFO010000130.1:0-7899 GCA_047633875.1 Marinoscillum sp.
GGCATAGAAAAGGAAGCAGCGAAATACCCCAATCAGCTAAGCGGTGGCCAAAAACAGCGCGTGGCTATTGCTAGGGCTTTGATCAATGAGCCTTTGATTATCATTGGGGATGAACCTACCGGTAATCTAGACAAGAAGAATAGCGATGTGGTCTTCAATATTTTCAAAGAGCTGGCTGAGGAATACCACCAATCACTTTTGATAGTCACCCACGACCTGGATTTCGCCGAGAAAACTCAGCGAACAATCACCATGGAAGATGGGAAAATAATAAGTACACAATAATTAAAAACAAATCAATGAATATAGCAAGGCTGCATATTCCAGAAAGACTCGTTTCAGCTGCCTTACTTTATCAAAGCGAAGCTGGAAATGCTACAGCTATTCAGATACTGAAGGGCGAAAAATTAAAAGAACACATCTCAAAGTATCCTGGGCTGCTGATTTGCGTAATCGGCAAGGTAGTTTTTGAAGATGAAAAAGGAGAATGTAAAACGTTGAAAACTGGTGACTATGTAGATATAGAGCCAGAGATTCGCCATTGGGTGTTAGCCACTATTGATAGCCAATTAGTGCTCATCAAATAGCTTTAATTAACTGCCCTTATCTTGATAATGTGGGATATGTGTAAATCCAATTATCATTTATGTAACACATCTAGCTCGTATTCTATGACCTTTACAGGTAACCTTTTCATCAAACTAAATATTCCAGTTTATGTATGAGGGATATCACTTTTTGGGAATGCACCTTGTCAAGAGATTTTCAGACCGCACAACTCTATTCAATTTCGCTATTAGACCCCAAACAAGGAATTGTGTGAATTATGCAACTCATTTCAAGCATTGTGTAACACAATAGGCAACCATTGAAGTCACCTTTACATTGTTCACTAGATAACATTCTAAAAGCATTTACTCATCAGTTTGGCGGAAATAGTAAATGGAGAATGATTGTAAAACATTAATTGATAATCATGAAACGCAATATTGAAAGTTTGATTGGTTTCACCTTGAGTGCAACCGATGGAGAAATAGGAAAAGTCATAGAGTTTTATTTCGATGATGAAACATGGACAATACGCTATCTGATAGTGGATACTGGCAACTGGCTCTCAGGCCGGGTGGTACTCATTTCACCAGAAGCCTTATTAGAACCAGACTGGGAAAACAAAACCTTCCCCATCAATCTAACCCAAGAGCAAATAAAGCACAGTCCAGATATCGATACAGACCAGCCGGTCTCCCGTCAAGAGGAAATTAAATTGCACGCCTACTATCCATGGATTGCTTACTGGGGAAGTGGATTTTATGGCAATGGTGCTTTGTCGTCAGGGACTGATCCTCTTGCCGTTGGTATACCAATAGATGATTTTCAGGAAGTGCTTACCAAGCGGGAAGAAGATGCTGACCATCATTTGAGAAGTACTGATAAGGTAACAAACTATAAAATCAGTGCGACTGATGGGGAGATAGGTAACGTGGAAGATTTCCTAATGGATGATGCCAATTGGAAGATCTATTTTATGCTGGTTGATGTCGGTCATTGGTTTTCAGAGAAGAAAGTGCTGTTGTCTCCAGATTTGATCACTGAGATAAATTGGGAAACAGGTTCAGTGACTGTTCGGTCTACGGTAGCACACGTAAAGAATAGTCCGGAGTACGATCCAGCTCAGGAGACGACAGAAGTCTATGCATTGGCTCTGCACAATCATTACAATCTTAGAATTTAGAAATCATAATAAAGATTCGTGATCAGAAACTCGAAAAGAGATCTCGAATAAAAAGATCCATGCCGAAAGAGTCTTTGTGTCGGAAGATCAACTTCTGCACATTTCTGACAAGACATATTCAAAATGCCAAGACTTTCACCTTTGCAACCTGTGATATATGTAAGCTTATCTAAAATGGATGTAATAGGCTTTGCTCTGAATCTTCACACCTTAGCTTGGACTATGTCTCAATAAAAGTTACTAAACTCATGAAAACAAAAGCAGAACTAGAACAGGATATTATCAATATTACCGCGAACATTCACAGGAAATTCCCTGAATTATCTAAATACATTTCCGAGATGCCAGATAATGCATCAGGAGCCAATACCAATGGAATAGGTACCAAAAACCTCAAGGAATACTATAATTCTCTTGATGAAGTCTTAAGTGAGTATTTGAAAACACATGAGACTGAAAAGTAAATGCTGGGCAGTTATAACAAAGCTTACTTGACTTACTACTTAGCATAAAAATCGCGTAAATATTCTTTGATGGTTTCAATTAAGAAAAATCTATCATTGGTGAAGTGGAATAGTAAATAGCCTCAAAATTCGATTTTTTTTGCATAATTAGGTCGGTTCCTAAAAACTACATAAAGTGTGATAAATGTAATATATAGCCAAATATATGTAACACATTTAGCTCGTATTCTATGGACTTTTACTGGTAACCTTTTCATTAAATTAAATATTTAAGTCTATGTATGAAGGCTATCATTTTTTAGGAATGCACCTTGGCTGGTGGTTCATATGGCTTATAATAATTTTCTGGGTTTTTGCCTCCCCTTACGCCATTCCAGGTCAGCGAGCTAAATCATTGACAGCCCTCGATATTCTTAATTATCGACTGACACAAAATGAGATTACCAAAACAGAATATCTGGAAATAAAGAAGCTTATCACCCGTTTTTAATTTTTTAACCTATCAGTACATTATGACAAATTTCAAAAAAGACAATACATCCGGTGTGAATCACGAAGGTGTAAATCCAAATATGCCTTTACAGTTCCTGACTGCCTCTTCTATTATCGGTGACAAAGTGAGTAATCCTGAGGGTAAACACATGGGAGCCATCCATGATATAATGATTGAGCTATCTACTGGAAAAATTGAATATTTTGTAGTTGAAATAGGTGGCTTCCTAGGGATTGGAGAGAAATTTTTCGCCTTCCCTTATCGACTTTTACATGTAGATCCCATGAGCGAAACCTTCGTATTGGACCAAGAATTAGACACGCTTAGAAACGCACCAGGATTTGATAAAGAACATTGGCCGGACACAAACAGCCATCAATTCAGCAACTCAGGTGCCTATTGGGGTGACTTTGTAGGCGCTAATGGCGGTGCAGTGCCTTATTGAAGTATATGTCCAATCTCTCATCAGACACAAGATGAATTTCAGCTACAATACACTCTCCGAAGCTTTGAATGGACTATTTGTAATGGGTTACAACTTGGACTTCAATATTATGGATGAAAACTTGGCCTGTCATGTCAAAAACACACTGCTGCCTCCCGTTGATTTTGAAATAGACAGTTTTTATCGATTCGAAGGGATGAGCAACCCAGATGACCAATCCATATTGTACGCTATTTCCTCCTTAAAACATGGCATGAAAGGAACTGTAATAAATGGCTATGGAATCTCGGTTGATACTGATATCAATGACGTCATGCTCAATTTACCACTTCGTACTACTCCAGAAAAATCCTAGACGACAGAGTACATGTGATCTATGTAACATTATACGTTTTTGGTGTAACACATTCGGCTATCACTATGTCGATCTTTAATAAATATTCAACGACCAAAAAATCACAAATACCAACATTATGAGAAAGCTAGGTTTAGTCGTTTTAGTGATCGGAATAGCGGTCACCATATTGGCTGGTGTAAACTTTGTGACCAGAGAAAAAGTAGTAGAAATAGGCTCAATGCAAATGATGGCTGATCAAAGCCACACATTCGATTGGTCTCCTTTTCTAGGTGTAGGCATCATGGTGGCTGGAGTGATTTTATTTATTGTAAGTCCTCGCAGCAAGCTTTAAAGGTTTGTTTTATCTTTAAACAAGATTTCAAGGTTTTTCAGGAGTTCTATTTATCCGATAAGAAATTGATTGTATCGGAATAGCACTTCTCAATTCGCCAAAACCTACTTTAGCCGCATTATGAAACTTAATTTTCAACCGGATTGACCAACTCAAGCCTTGGGGATTCTTATTGGGTGACACTCCAGATTCTGACGCTTCGTCCAAATAGAAGACTAGCGAAATAAGCCTGATAACTTCAGAAACTGTGATTTATATAAATCCATTGATTAAATGTGTAACACTTTTGGCTATTACTATTTCGACCTTTACCTATGACATTATAAAGTAAAGGTTTTCATTTAA
The DNA here is from genome assembly GCA_047633875.1 of Marinoscillum sp. Taxonomy (GTDB): domain Bacteria; phylum Bacteroidota; class Bacteroidia; order Cytophagales; family Cyclobacteriaceae; genus Marinoscillum. The sequence continues at coordinate 4,169 of JBLIFO010000130.1, forward strand.
ACGGTATAATCATGGATATGTACGGAGGTTATCATTATGGTGGAATGCACCTTATTTGGTGGTTTGTTTGGGTCATACTTCTCTTCTGGGTTTTTGTGATTCCTTATAATATACCTGGACAAAGGTCAAGAAAAGATACTCCTTTAGAAATCCTAAACAGACAGCTTGCATCTGGTAAAATCAATAGAGATGAATATCTAGAGAAGAAGAAATTGATGCAATAACGCTTAGTTGATTTCGAAGTGCTTTTGTAATGACACTAAGGCGCAAGCACGGCGAAAATCTTTTGAAACATACAAACAACAAGAAATATGAAAAAGCACCTAAAGTATCTCCTTTCTACAATTATCTGTGTGACTGGCTTATATAACATAGGGTATTCTCAAGCTATACATATCATCAAAAAGGACAAGGGATCCGAGATGAAATTGGAAGGCACATCCTCCATGCATGACTGGGAAATGGAAGCCAATACATCCACAGGTAAAGCTCAGTTTATATTCAAGCAAGGCAATATGTTTCACCTTGATTCAATCAAATCGCTTTCATTCGCCATTAAGGTGTCTGATTTGAAAAGTGATAGTGACGGCTTGAACAAAAATGCCTACGATGCGCTGAAATCGAATAAGTATAAGGATATCTGTTATTCTTTAACTTCTTCCGCGCTATCACCTGAAAAGGGCGGTTTCCTAATAACTTCGGTCGGCAACTTAGTCATAGCTGGTGTCACCAAAGAGATCACAATGGATGTGCATAGTAGCATTGGCGAAGATGGCACAATCACTTGCAGTGGATCGTATCAGTTAAATATGCTGGACTACAAAGTGGAGCCCCCTTCCTTTATGTGGGGAGCTATGAAAACAGGTGAGCAAATCACTTTAGATTTTACTGTCACCTATGAAAAAGAAAAGGGTGTTTAGATCTTGAAAATGGCATTTTATAATAGAGATGAACGTAAGATTTAATTGAGCAATATTTTTAAAAATAAAAACAATAAAACCATGAATAAGACACAGTTAAAAGGAAATTGGAATGAGCAAAAAGGTAAGTTGATGAAAAAATACGCTCTTCTTACAGATAATGATTTGATGTTTGAGGAAGGTAAAAAAGAAGAAATGCTAGGCAAGCTTCAGGTGAAACTTGGCAAGTCGAAAGAGGAACTTCGAAAAACTATGGACAGTATTTGATTATTGGCAGAAGACTGGGTTTAGCCATGCTCATGGGTATTGATTTAGAATAAGAAACTACTCGCAACTATGAAAACAATTTTACTCATAGAGGACAATGAAGATATTCTTCAAAATCTGATAGAATATTTCGAGCTCGAGGGGTATAAAATACTGTCTTCAAACAATGGAAAGGATGGCTTAGCATTAGCTAGCAAAAACATTCCTGATTTAATCATCTGTGATGTCTTGATGAATGAAATGAATGGCTATGAAGTTCTGCGCTTGCTTTTAGATAGCATCAGTACACGTGAAATACCTTTCATTTTTAGTTCTTCAAATTCCGAATTAGTAGATAGAGCAGAAGCGCTCGCATTAGGTGCAAATGATTACATCATTAAACCTTTCGCGCTAAACGAACTATTGCAAATGGCAAAAAAATGGACAAGATAAGTGAGTTGAGCTATATGCTTACTGAAAGAAAAAGACCTTAATCATGGGCGTATCCTAACATGGCTGATCTAACGCGCATCATTATCTACTCATTTCTTTCAGGATCAACCATATTTTTTGGTGCCATTTTGTCCCATTATTTCGGCGATCATGTAAAGGCTGGGCTTATAAAAGCCGAAATCATTCACCTTTCTATCGCATTTGGTGGAGGTATATTGATGGCGGCAGTTGGGTTGGTACTAGTTCCTGAAGGTATGGAAGTATTACCACTAGCTCCTATCCTACTGTGCTTTGCTGTAGGAACAGTCACTTTCTTTTATATAGACAGATTCATGGAGAAAAGAGGTGGCACTATGGCCCAGTTGCTGGGAATGCTCACAGATTTCATTCCTGAATCCATAGCCATGGGTGCGGTATTCTCTCAAAACATTAAACTAGGAATTTTACTGGCAATCATTATGGGGATCCAGAATCTACCAGAATCTTTCAACGCTTACTTGGATTTAAAAAGCAGTCTTTCTCCTCGAAAGGGTTTGTTCATCTTTTTCCTCTTAAGTTTTACAGGAGTCATCTCAGCTTTGACTGGTTTCTATTTATTGGCAGATATGCCAAAGACGGTTGGCGGCTTGATGTTATTTGCTGGCGGTGGAGTGACCTACCTCATATTTCAGGATATCGCTCCCATGTCTAAGTTGAAAAAGAACTGGATTCCAGCACTTGGTGCTAGCTTAGGATTTCTTGTTGGAATGGTCGGTGTGAAGGTTTTAGGATAATTTTTGTTGTAGTGCGGTAGTCTGAACTTTTAATATTTCAATTAAATCAAAACAAACATGGAACATCAGCATCATAACCATAAAGAACATAACGAGATGCACGATCATGGTGATCACCATGATCATCACGCTCACATGATCGACGATTTCAAAAAGCGTTTTTGGATTTCTTTGGTCATCATGCTGCCTATCGTGGTGCTAGCACCTATGATTCAAGGTCTGATTGGATATGAGCTTCGCTTCGATGGTGACCGCTATATTCAGTTTGGGCTCTCTTCTATTCTCTTTTTCTATGGTGGTTGGCCTTTCTTGAAAGGCTTGGTAGATGAACTAAAGGAAAAATCACCAGGCATGATGACATTGATTGCCTTGGCGATCTCTGTGGCCTACTTCTACAGTTCTGCAGTTGTTTTTGGGCTCGAGGGTAAGATCTTTTTTTGGGAACTGGCGAGCCTAATCGTCATCATGCTATTGGGCCACTGGATTGAAATGAAATCAGTAATGGGTGCATCCAACGCCCTGCAAGAATTGGCCAAAATGATGCCTTCAACAGCGCGGATAATCAAAGAAAATGGTGACCATGAAGAGATAGCCATTGCCGATTTAAAGAGTGACAACATTATTCTGGTAAAGCCAGGAGAAAAAATACCTGCAGATGGATCGGTGACGGAGGGCGAAAGCAATGTCAACGAGTCTATGCTTACCGGAGAATCAAAACCCGTAACAAAGCACAAAGGAGATCAAGTAATTGGGGGTTCCATAAATGAGAATGGAACACTTAAAATCAAGGTGAAGCATACAGGTGAAGATTCCTATTTGTCCAAGGTCATAGGGATGGTGAAAGTGGCCCAGGACACCAAATCGAAAACACAAAATTTGGCAGACAAAGCCGCTGCTTGGTTGTTCTATGTGGCATTAGGTTCAGGTATTACCACGCTGGTAGTTTGGCTTAGCCTAGGAAAGGAGTTTGAATATGCTTTGGAGCGAATGGTGACCGTCATGATCATTTCTTGCCCGCATGCACTCGGATTAGCCATTCCTTTGGTGGTAGCCATTTCTACCTCCGTTTCTGCCAAGCATGGGCTGTTGATCAAGAACAGGACAGCTTTTGAAAATGCACGAAAGATCACCACCATCATTTTCGACAAGACTGGTACCTTGACCAAAGGTGAGTTTGGCGTTACGCGTTTTAAAAGTACTTCAAAGGAGACATCCGATGATGAACTGCTGCAAATAGCAGCTTCCCTTGAAAATAGCTCCGAGCATCCCATTGCCGCTGGTATCGTTAGAAAAGCCAAATCCAAAGAATTGAAATTGGAAGCATCTGAAAACTTTCAAA
>JBLIFO010000131.1:0-7874 GCA_047633875.1 Marinoscillum sp.
AGCTGGAAAAGGAGCGGTTGGGTTTGGAGGATTTGAGTCCACTTTTTTCACAGGATTAGATTCCACACTCAAATTTCCTGAGATCTCTGACGAAGAATTGCTCACTAAAGTACAACAACAGACCTTCAAGTATTTCTGGGATTTCGGTCATTCATTTAGCGGCCTTGCTCGTGAGCGAAACACAAGCGGCGAAACTGTGACAATCGGTGGATCTGGGTTTGGTGTTATGGCTATCATTGTAGGAATCGAAAGGGGTTTTATCACCAGAGAAGAAGGTGTTCAACGCCTAAATACAATTGTGAATTTCCTCCAAGGACGGGCTGACCGTTTTCATGGTGTTTGGCCACATTGGCTCAATGGATCTACTGGAAAAACACGCCCATTTAGCACTAATGATGATGGTGGTGATTTGGTTGAGACTGCATTTATGATTCAGGGATTGATTACGGTGAGGAATTATCTTGACAATCAAAACACATTAGAATCTCAGGTCATAAGTAACATCAATACCTTAGTGAATGAAGTAGAGTGGGATTGGTACACTCAAAATAATCAAGATGTACTTTACTGGCACTGGTCTCCAAATTTTGGCTGGGTGATGGACCATAAAATTACTGGGTGGAATGAAGCCTTGATTGTGTACGTTTTGGCTGCATCTTCCACATCCCATACCATTGATCCAGCTGTATATACCAACGGATGGTCTAGAAATGGCAACATGGTCAACACGGCCAGAAATAGCTACTATGGCTACACTATGCCTTTGCGGACTGACCGTGGCGGACCATTGTTCTTTTCGCATTATTCGTTTTTGGGCTTGGACCCCCGCAACCTCTCCGATCAATATGCAAACTATTGGACGCAGAATGTGAATCATACGATGATCAATAGAGCTTACTGTATAGCCAATCCAAAAAACTACGTTGGTTATTCTGCTCAAAGCTGGGGACTAACTGCTAGTGATAATTATAGTGGCTATAATGCTCATTCTCCTGATAATGATCTTGGTGTGATCACCCCTACAGCTGCGCTTTCGTCATTTCCATACACCCCTGAAGAGTCCATGGAGGCGCTCAAGCACTTCTACTATATCCTTGGTGATAGACTATGGGGAGAATATGGTTTTTATGATGCCTTTGCTCCGAAAGAGAGCTGGACGGCCTCCTCCTACCTGGCAATAGATCAGGGTCCAATCATCGTCATGATCGAAAATCATAGAACAGGATTACTTTGGGATCTTTTTATGGCTGATCCTGAGGTTCAATCTGGGTTAACCAAACTTGGTTTTACTTATGAGTAATTCGAGCACATATATCAGTTTCCTATTGATAGTAGCAGTCTTTTCTTGCAATAAAAAGACCATAGCAGATCAAAGCGTGACCGATCGAGCTACCATTTCTGATGATTCACTTTTGACTTTGGTGCAGTACCAAACGTTTCAATATTTCTGGGAAGGTGCAGAGCCTGTATCAGGAATGGCTTGCGAGCGGGTTCACATGGATGGTATCTATCCAAGCGATGACAAAAATGTAGTTACGTCAGGTGGTTCAGGGTTTGGATTAATGGCCATCTTGGTAGGTATTAAAAGGGGATTCATCACCCGCGAAGAAGCAGTCAATAGATACGAAAAAATTCTACGCTTCTTGGAAATCGCTGACCGTTTCCATGGTGTATACCCTCATTGGTGGTACGGTGACACTGGGATAGTTAAGCCATTTGGCAAGAAAGATGATGGTGGAGATCTCGTTGAAACCGCTTTTCTGATGCAAGGTCTATTGACGGTCAGAGAATACTTCAAAGACGGTAATATTAAAGAGAAGGCAATTGCTCAGCGTATTGATAATATATGGAGAGATGTAGAATGGGATTGGCATACGAAAGGTGGAGAAGATGTTCTTTATTGGCATTGGTCTCCGAATTATGCATGGGATATGAATTTTCCTGTAGGCGGATATAATGAATGTTTGATCATGTATGTGCTGGCTGCCGCATCCCCTACTCATGGAATTGATGCTGACGTATATCACAAAGGCTGGGCAGGAGATGGTGAGATAGAATCTAATCAGACTTATTATGGATATGATTTGGTCCTAAATCATTACGAACATGATGAAGCTAAAGTAGGTCCGCTTTTTTGGGCCCATTATTCATACCTGGGTTTGGACCCTCGTGGCTTAGTGGATAAATACGGAGAGTATCAGACCCTCAATGAATCTCATGCCAAGTCTCATTACGCCTATTGTGTTGAAAATCCTGAAGGCTATGAAGGCTATGGTGAAAACTGCTGGGGATTAACTTCGAGCTACTCTATGAAGGGTTATGAAGGACATAGACCAGGGAGTGATTTGGGGGTAATCTCCCCTACTGCTGCTTTGTCTTCTTTTCCATATACACCAAAGGAAAGCATGCAGATGTTGAAGTTTTTGTATGCTCCAGATCGTGATTCTCTGATTGGTGAGTATGGCCCTTATGATGCATTCAGCTTTGAGAACAATTGGTATTTGCCTCGCTATCTGGCTATCGATCAGGGACCAATACCTGTGATGATTGAAAACTATAGAAGTGGGTTTTTGTGGGAGCTTTTCATGGGAGCACCGGAGGTAAATCAAGGACTAGAAAAACTTGGATTTAGATATGAATAAGATAGTTACTTCAGCCATTTTTTTATTTGCCTTTTTTGCCTCAAAGGCTCAGTCAGAGTATGGGGTTCAGGTCTATAAAAACCAAGGTGAAGCCCTTAATTATAGAATTCTTTATCCTGAAAATTTTTCATCAGATAAGAGCTATCCTATTATACTCTTTCTTCATGGTAGCGGGGAGCGGGGTGATGATAATACAAAGCAATTGGTACATGGGAGCCGAATGTTTATTGATTCATCATTCAGGAAGGCTTATCCATGTGTCGTTATTTTCCCTCAGTGTCCCAAAGAAGATTATTGGTCCAACGCTGACGTAGATAGAAACCCTGGTGGTTTTGGACTTATATTCAAAAATTTAGGTGAGCCGACTCAAGCCATGGCATTGCTCGTTTCCATGATGGATTCAATTGCTGATTTGAAATATTCTAGGGACAATCAGATCTATGTCGGTGGTCTTTCTATGGGTGGCATGGGTACTTACGAAATTCTAGCAAGAAGACCTAATATGTTTGCTGCTGCCTTTCCTATTTGTGGTGGAGGAAATACTGAAGCAGCTTCACTTTATGCAAAGAAAGTGGACTTATGGGTTTTTCATGGAGCCAAAGATGATGTGGTGCTACCATCGAATTCGGTTGATATGGTGATCGCGCTCAGAAAAGCTGGAGGCAATGCAAAATTCACACTTTACAAAGATGCCAATCATAATAGTTGGGATTCCACGTTTGCAGAGCCTGGATTGATGAGTTGGTTGTTTTCAAACGTCAAGAATCAATGAGAATTCTGCTTATTATCATAGCGTCCTTTATGGTGTTTTGGTGTAATGGCCAGAGTCAAAAGACCTATTGCAATCCAGTTGATATTGATTACACCTATATGTCTCATTATGCATCTAAGGGTGTTTCTTACCGCTCGGGTGCCGATCCTTCTGTTATCAATTACAAGGGTAAATACTTCATGTTTGTCACTCGCTCGCATGGCTATTGGTATTCTGAAGATCTGAGTAAGTGGACTTTTATACGACCACAGAGCTGGTATTTTAACGGAAGTAATGCCCCAGCTGCGGCCGTCTACAAGGATGAAGTAATAGTTCTTGGTGACCCATCAGGTATTGGTGCTGTAATCAAGACAAACAATCCTTTGCTTGGAGATTGGAAAACCACCTACAGTGTGATCCCAATTAGTATCCAAGATCCAGATTTATTTGTGGATGAGGATCAGCGAGTATACCTCTATGAGGAGTCTTCTAATAAATGGCCATTGCGCGCTGTGGAGTTGGATGGAGAAAATATGTTTATCCCAAAATCAGATCAGAAAGACCTGTTCACGCTCGATCCCGAAAATCATGGATGGGAGCGTTTCGGTCAGGATCATAAATCTGATGTGACACCCTTCTTGGAAGGTCCATGGATGACGAGACATGGTGATACCTATTATCTGGAGTACAGTGCTCCTGGTACGCAGTGGAATGTTTATGCGGATGGTGTTTATACTAGTAAAGATCCGATGGGACCATTCGAGTATGCTGCATATAATCCGATCTCCTATAAACCAGGTGGTTTTCTTACTGGAGCAGGTCATGGAAGTACGGTGGAAGATAATCAAGGAGGCTTTTGGCACTTTGCCAGCATGACCATTGGCGTCAATTATAAGTTTGAAAGAAGAATAGGGATGTTCCCAGCAGGCTTTGAAGAAGATGGCCAAATGTATGTGAATACTGCCTATGGAGACTACCCTCATTACCTACCAGATACTGAGTTAGAAGATCCTAAAAATCGATTCACAGGATGGATGCTGCTATCCAAGGGTAAAAAAGTGACAACAAATTCTAATGTTCAAGGTATTAAGAATAACATCATTGAAGAAGATGAACAGGAGAAGGCTTATCAGCCAGATAAAGAACTTCCAGTCTATACTATCGACAAAATCAATGATGAAAACATTCGAACCTTTTGGGTAGCTGAAAACAACAGTGACTCAATATATGTGCAGATCGATTTAGGAAGGGTAATGGAAGTGAATGCCGTACAGGTCAACTTTCAAGATTTCAACGCCAATGTATTTGGGAAACCAGATACGCTTAGACAGCAGTTTGTAATCGAAACATCTATAGAAAGCAAGAACTGGCAAGTGGCTGTTGATTATTCAAAGAATCTGCGCGATCAACCTCACGCCTATATTGAGCTTCAGTCCTCTGTCAGAGCACGTTTTGTACGCTACAGAAATATATACTTCCCGAATGATTATTTGGCAATTGCCGAATTAAGGATTTTCGGAAATGGGATGGGTAAATCTCCCGCTACTCCGAAATCATTCCAAGCAGAAAGACACTCAGATGATCGCAACGTAACTGCTAGCTGGCGAGCTGTCGAAGGTGACATGGGTTATGTCTTGTATTGGGGAATCGCGCCAGACAGACTCAATAACTCTGTCATGATCTATGACCAAAACAATTACGAGTTGCGTGCCCTAAATAAAGGACAAACTTACTATTTCCAGGTAGAGGCCTTCGACGAAAATGGCGTCTCTGAGAAATCAAATATTCTAAAGAACTGACTAGTATCTAATAACGTAATCAAAATGAAACAATACATCTCCCCTCTTCTTTTCCTGATTGTAATACTACTTGCTTCTTGTGGCAATAAGGTGGATAGAAAGACACCTAACAATGGATATAATGCCAAAATAGACTCAATTATGAGCCTGATGACATTGGAAGAAAAAATTGGTCAACTCAACCTTCCTACTGCTGGGGATATCAATACAGGTTTAGCCAAAAGCACCGGCATTGTGGCTAAAATCAAAGAAGGAAAAGTTGGTGGGCTTTTCAATATCCGAACTGCCGAAAAAATTCGAGCTACTCAAAAAGTTGCCGTGGAAGAAAGCAGATTAGGGATTCCGCTAATTTTTGGACTCGATGTGATTCATGGTTATCAAACTCTTTTTCCAATCCCACTAGGCTTGTCTTGCACATGGGATATGGATCTGATAGAGCAGTCTGCAAGAGTTGCGGCTAATGAAGCTACAGCTGACGGGTTGGCTTGGACCTTTTCTCCTATGGTTGATATATCTCGTGATCCAAGATGGGGTCGGTTCAGCGAGGGATCTGGTGAAGATGCTTTTCTAGGTTCTCAAATTGCTAGAGCCATGGTTAAAGGATATCAGGGTGACGATCTGAGTAGAAACAATACGATGATGGCATGTGTAAAACATTATGCGCTGTACGGTGCAGCAGAAGCTGGACGCGACTACAATACCACAGACATGAGTCATATCCGCATGTACAACGACTATTTTCCCCCTTACAAAGCTGCTGTTGACGCAGGAGTAGGTAGCGTTATGGCATCATTCAATGAAGTTGACGGAATTCCGGCAACAGGAAGTAAATGGCTCATGACAGACGTACTTCGTGACCAATGGGGATTTGAGGGATTTGTGGTGACTGATTACACTGGTATCGACGAAATGATCGAACATGGCATGGGTGATACTTTAGATGTGACTGCTCTTGCATTAAATGCAGGTGTGGATATGGACATGGTAAGTGAAGCGTTTTTAGACAGATTAAAGATAGCACTTGAAAAAGGTATGGTTGCTCAAGATCAAATCGATGCGGCTTGCAGACGGATTTTGGAAGCTAAGTTTAAGCTTGGACTTTTTGATGATCCTTATCGGTATTGCGATTTGGAACGGTCAAAAACAGAAATATTTACAAGTGAGAACAGACAAATAGCTCGACAAACTGCGACTCAAAGTTTCGTGCTATTAAAAAATGAAGGAAATGTATTGCCCCTTTCCAAATCAGGCACGATAGCACTTATAGGTCCAATGGCTGATAACGCGGAAAACATGGCAGGCACATGGAGTGTAGCTGGTGACTTCACCAAATCCATTTCGATCATGCAAGGCTTCAAAAATGCGATCGGAAATCAAGCTAAAATCATATATGCTCGAGGCTGCAATCTTGTTGAGGATCCTGAGCTGGAGGCCAAGATTAGTATTTTCGGAAAACCAACCAATCGTGATGATAGATCCGAGTCTGTTATGATAGCGGAGGCAGTGAAAGCAGCGCGTCAATCAGATGTGATTGTGGTGGTCATAGGCGAAGCTGCAGAGTCAAGCGGAGAGAGTTCGAGTCTAACCAACATCGAAATTCCCGAAATCCAGAGACGCTTGATGAAGGAATTATTAAAGACCGGCAAGCCGATAGCAGCCATTTTACTTGCAGGAAGACCACTTGCTTTGAATTGGGAAAGTGAAAACATTCCTGCTATTCTAAATGTGTGGTTTGCTGGTTCTGAAGCTGGTGATGCCATCGCTGATGTGGTTTTTGGGGATGTAGTCCCTTCGGGCAAGCTCAGCGCCACCTTTCCACAAAACACCGGTCAGATACCCATTTATTATAGTTACAAAAACACTGGTAGACCTTTGCCAAAAGGCGAATGGTTCACAAAATTCAAATCAAACTATCTAGATGTATCTAATGAGCCATTGTATCCTTTTGGTTTCGGGTTGAGCTACACAAGTTTTAGTTATGAAAACCTAAAGGTGAGTAGTTCCTCTTTGGTAGGAGATCAAATACTTACCGTATCAGTGGACCTCAAGAATACTGGCAGTATGGATGCAAAAGAAGTCGTCCAATTGTATATCAGAGATAAAGTTGGAAGCATTACTCGTCCGGTAAAAGAATTGAAGGGGTTTCAAAAAGTATTGGTCAAAGCAGGAGAAACAGAGAAAATAAGCTTTGAAATCACACCTGAAGATTTGAAGTTTTACAATTCAAACTTGGACTATGATTGGGAATCTGGAGATTTTGAAATCATGGTAGGTGGAAATTCGAGAGATGTAGCATCAGTAGCGATCAACTGGACTAAATGAAAGCACCTTACCAATGTTTAGCAAAATGTAAATATCGGAGGCGCAATTAGCCTGTTATTGTTAATAGGTTGTTCTTCAGCGGATCAGACATCAAGCTTACCACCTCAGAAGAATGTAGTCTTTATCCTTAGCGATGATCACCGATATGACTTTATGGGTTTTATAGGAAAAGTCCGTTTTCTAAAAACACCCAATATGGATCAAGATCGTTGCAAGGTGAGGTATATTATTTTGACGTTATTTGCTATATTTATATATGCAAAAACAATCCACACTTAGTCTTGCAGACAGCATCTGTGACCTTAGAACTCGCAAAATAAAAACAACCTTTTTCACCCAAATCAATACTCTTCTAGACTG
>JBLIFO010000132.1:0-7793 GCA_047633875.1 Marinoscillum sp.
AATGAACCATGTAACTGTGGCATACAATCGCTCAACTGATGCGGAAGGAAAATTACCAGGACTTGCATTTTATGGTGAAGCGGGTTCAGAGCCAATGGTTTCCATTATGAATTCCATAATTGCGCTCAATGGAGAATTGAGCGAACCAGATGTGAATTTTGCTAAGAGCAATCTGCTTGTCAATACAGCCAATATCTACGGGAAATTGGCGGGTTTGAAAGTGGTGGATGTAGATATGAGCACTAGCACGATCATCAACAAAGCCCCGATGATTGGTTTGTCCGATAAACTGACCAAAGTAAAAGACGAATCAATGCCTGTTTTGCGACTTAACGCAAATAGTCCTGCTATTGATAAGGCTGATGCCAATACCGCATTAAAAGAGGACATCAATGGAAAAGCTAGAGATGTTGCTGATATTGGGGCAGTGGAGTTTAATTAATTAGAATCACGGATGTATGAGTAAGACAAATAGTTTGCTAATAGCTTTAATTCTTATGACCCTTTGGTCATGTGATCAGAAAGTGCTGAAGGAGCGACCTAATATTTTATTCATCATGACCGACGATCATGCGGCTCATGCCATTTCCGCATACGGAGGTCTCTATCAAGAGATAGCACCTACACCTAATATTGACCGATTGGCCAAAGAAGGAATGCTCTTCCAAAACGTCTTTTGCACCAATGCTATCTGCGGGCCAAGTAGGGCTGCTATTTTAACAGGAAAATTCAGCCACCTTAATGGGTACTATAAAAATCACCAAGGAGGAGATTTCGACTCTACCCAATGGACTTTTCCTTTGGAGTTTCAGCGCAATGGCTACACCACATCCCTTTTTGGTAAATGGCATTTGGGTACCGAACCGGTAGGATTTGATCATTTCAAATACCACAACAATAAAGGGCAACAGGGAACTTATTACGACCCTATATACAATGAAAATGGATTGAACAAGTCAGAAAAGGGGTATGCTACCACCTTGACTACAGACTTTGCTTTGGACTGGTTACGTCAAAGGGAGCGCTCAGATCAACCGTTTTTGATGCTACTTCAATACAAAGCGCCGCATCGAGAGTGGCTACCTGAGGAGAAGTACTTAGATCTGTTTGCAGGGATAGATATGCCTTATCCGTCTACATTCTATGATGACTATGAAGGAAGGGAAAAGACAGCTGGTGATACAGACATGACCATGGATAATTTTGATCCAAGAGATATGAAAGTCACTCCACCTGACTCTATCACAGACCCAAAAAAGTTGAGAAAGTGGTCAGAAATGGGATACAAACGCGGAACAGGAGAGGGCTGGTTGCCAAACGATAGCATGAGCGTGAAAGAGGCAAGAGAATGGAAATATCAACGATACATCAAAGACTACTTAGCATGTGTGAGATCGGTTGATGATCAGATTGGTAGGGTTTTGAATTATCTGGATGAAAATGGATTAAGTGAAAATACCCTTGTGGTTTATACTTCAGACCAAGGATTTTACCTAGGCGATCACGGCTGGTTTGACAAACGATTTATGTACGAGCAGTCGCTCAGGATGCCGTTTATTATGCGCTATCCGAATCAAATTAAGGCAGGACAGATCAACGAAGATTTGATCATGAACGTAGATTTTGCGCCAACGCTGATGGACTTTGCAGATGTGCCAAGTAATAAGGAAGTTCAGGGCAAGAGCTTTAAAACGAGTGCTATTCAAGGTGCTGAGGGTGAAAGCAGGGAGTCGGTTTACTATCATTACTATGAATATCCGTTTTGGCATCACGTACAGCCCCATTATGGGATCAGAAGCGATCGATACAAGCTCATTCACTTTTATCATGATGTTGATCTTTGGGAGTTTTACGATTTGGACCAAGACCCTGACGAGCTGAATAACCTTATTGAGAGCCCTGATCATGCAGCGCTCATACAGCAGATGAAAGTGGAATTAAAGCAGCTACAAGTGGAGTTTAAGGACGACATCTCTCTGGATTCGATGCGTGTAATTACCGAAACCAATTTCGGAATGATAAGCGGAGGAGAGCATTAGTTGATACCGACTCACTATCAAACCATTTTAAATATCTAAGCTTGGACAATCACTAGGTTCTATTATGAATTGTGTTTTCTGACGTCATTGCGAATTTTTTTAATCTTAGAAAGATTAAAAAGTTGAAGCAATCCGCTAGCAATCCGAGTTTGCTTCAATCGAAACCTCATTTCATTCAGTTCTTAATTCACAAGGATGTTTTTGAGTTGGTTAGGTTTAATTACCCAGTCAACGGCCGCTAGAATATCCCTCTTATGTTTCTAGATCTTTTCTTTGACTCAAATTACATGGTCAAGAGAAAATCGACTTATACGGCGAAAATTACCCGATTTTAGAAGTATTTGGTCAAGATGCAAACCTTTTCAATCTCTAAATTCATGAGCTTTGATTTGAAACAAAACATACCAAAATGAAAAAAATCTACAGTCTAGCTTTTACCATGCTAATGTTCTTTTCGACAGTTTCTGTCTTTGCACAAAAAACTGTCTCCATAAATGGGGTTCTCCAACCAGAAAACTCAACAATAAGTGACGCGATCACTGCTGCTGCTAGTGGTGATGTCATCAATATCACGGGTGTTCACACTGAGTCTATATCGTTCGCAGATAAAAGCCTAACAATTCAGGGTAGTGACCCAACTAAGGATATTATTCAGGCTGCAGCCAGTGCCAATACAGCTACTGATCGTGTTATAGCCATATCAGCTTCTACTGCAACCAACATAAACGTTACCATAAAAAATCTGAGGATTCGATATGGAAATGCAACAGCCAATGGAGGTGGAATTCTCATTGAAAAGATATCAGGATTGGTGACTTTAGAGAATCTGATAGTCGAACAAAATGCCACTACCGCAAATGGAGGGGGTATTGCTATAGCAGGTGCAGACGTGAATATGATTGACTGCACCATATCATCTAATACGGCTTCATCGGATGGTGGAGGATTATTTCAAGCATCTAATAATGGACTTGGAACTGATACAGATATCTCCATAAAAAAATCAGTTATAGATAGCAATACTGGTAATAATGGAGGAGGTATTTATATCAATGGTAATAAGCAATTCGGAGACGATTATTCTATCAATACGACAATTGAAAATACCTTTATTTCTAACAATGCTGCATCAAACGCTTCCACTGGAGCAATTTGTGGGGGGGGCATTGCGGTTTTAAATACTCCATTGACTTCATCTGCAACGACGGCAAATACTACTTTAACGCTCATACATGTAACTACCTATAAAAATAGCTCCAATGCTCTAGTAAAGAGTGGGATTTCCTTTCTTACTACAGCAACAACTGCTTACCCAAATTTCAGTGCTTACAATTCACTTTTGATAGTTGAAAATAATTTGAATAACAAAGCCATTAATTTCGGGAATGGAACTAACAATGCTAGTCCTAATCTAATAGCGATGAAAAACTGTCTCTTAGGTGGATATAATGGTACCCTTCCTAATATTGTTAAGGATTCCATTAACAATAAAATCAATTTAAATAAAAAAGCCACAGACGTTGACATAGCTGCCACCTTAACTGACAAAGGAGGAAATGTGAAAGTACTTGCACTTTCATCAACGGCGACAGCTGTTGGTTACTGCACAACGGCTGCAGGAATTACTTTACCAACAACCGACTCAAGGGGAGCTGCAAGAGATACTAGCCCAGATGCCGGTGCCTTTGAATATGCTACCACCACAATCGCAGGTGCTACTACCTTATCAGCAGATGCTATATACGACGAGCTTACTGTCTCCAGTGGCGTTTCGTTGACCATCGCTGCGGGTGTTACTGCACGAGTAAACGGGGATGCAACAAATGATGGATCTATTACAATAGAGTCGGGGGGAGCCTTGGCCATATTAGGAACAGCTGGCGGCACTGGAAATGCAACGGTTAAAAGAAAAACAACTGGCAATGCTGGATACAGCATTATTGGAGTGCCAGTGACAGGAACCAATACAGCTGCATTGAATGCAGACTATAAATATACCTGGGATGGATCTGCTTGGTCTGTTTTTTCAGGATCTATGTTTCCTGGATCAGGTTATTTTATTGGATACAATGCAGCAAGTCCTGAGATTTCCTTGACTGGCCCGCTATTTTCAGGAAATAAATTTGTTACAGGGGGATTAGCTGGTGATAACTTTAAAATCGTTGGAAATCCCTATACTGCACCAATATCTATAGCTGAGTTTTTAGGTAATACAGCCAATACAGCCAAAACAACTGGAGCAGTTTACTTGTGGGATGATGGTGGATCGAATGTGGGTGCTAATAGAGGTGGCGATTACATAACGGTAAATAATCTAGGGGCTACTGTAACCACTACTGATTTAAGTGACGCAGTTGCCGGGGCTAAAGGTAGCTCAATCGCCACCAAGGGAAATATTGCATCAATGCAAGGTTTTTTTGTAGAATTGAAGGCGGAGACCGGCTCGGTAACTTTTACTCCAAGTATGCAAATAAGCACCGCAGGTGCTAACGTAGATGCAAACTATTACCGATCTATCGAAGCAGAAAAACAAATTTTGAAATTGAATTTCGCGGGAAATGGCCAAGCCAATACAATCATTGTAGGTTTGGTAGACGGTGCGACTTTCGGACAAGATCATGGATTGGATGCGACCAAATTTTCGGCTAACGAAAACTTCTCTTTCTACTCTAAGCTCGGTGATAAAAAGATGGCTATCCAAGGACTGCCTAAAGTTGCTTACGAAGATATGGTTGTTGACTTGGGTACTCAAGTGAGTCAAGCTGGCGAATACACGCTTTCTGTAGAGCAATTCGAAGGATTTGGAAATGAGACTCGTGTGATCTTATATGACCGTCTTAATGGTGAATCTTATGTATTGGATGAAAACGCTAAAGTGAAAGTCAACGCGAGTTCAGTTTCTTCTTTGAATGATCGATTCCAAATCATTTTCTCAAAGGCGTCTGTCTTATCAGCCCAAAACTTAGAGTCAAAAATGAATGTATATGGCACAGCAGATGGCTTGATCATAAGATGTGCATTGGATGCCGATCAAAACGTAGCTATCTATACTATGGATGGTAAAGTAGTATTTGAGGAAAAGGCCACATTCATAAATAGCAAGGCAACGATTCAAGCTACTCTAGATAAAAATCAGATCTACATTTTACGAGTGAAGGATCAAGCTGTGAAATTTATTTTAAACTAAAACATTCAGAAAGATGAAATCATTGATATATAAAATAGGATTGTCGTTAGGTTTATTACTAACTATCGCGTTACCATTATTAGCACAAGGTGCACCACCTGCCACCCCTATAGATGGAGGGTTGAGTCTCTTGCTAATTGCAGGAGGAGCTTATGGTGCTAAGAAGCTTTATTCAAAGAGAAAATAAATATAACAGCTAGCTATAGAACCTCCCGCATTGATAAATGCGGGAGGCTTTTTAATACACACCAAAACCCAAAAAATATGATTAGGAGTATTACAAAACCAATTATTTTGATCCTTTCATTGTTTGCTAGTCAGTTGCTAATCGCACAATCCGTTAAAATCGGTGAGACTAGCTACAATACGATAACTGAAGCGATCGTCGCGGCTACAGATGGTGCAGTGATTGAAATTCGAGGAATTCACACGGGATCAGTCGTCATTCAGAAAAACCTTACGATCAAAGGTGCTGACCCTAAAGTAGATATCATTCAAGCAGCAGCTTCATTAGCCGAATCTCAATCGCGCGTATTGTCGGTAATAGATACAACGGGCAGTTTGACTGTCTCTGTCGAAAATCTCGGTATTCGTTATGGTAATGCTGCGGAGAATGGTGGAGGTGTAAACGTAGATAAAGTAGCGGGTCTGTTAACATTGAAAAACCTTATTATAGAGCAAAACAATAGTGCTAGAAATGGCGGTGGGATAATGGTAGCAGGTTCTATTATGAAAATAATAGGATGTGCGATAATCAATAACACTGCAACGCAAGATGGGGGAGGAATACTATTAGCTCCGAATAATGCAGTATCAAAAGATAGCGATATTGACATTACCGGGACGCTCATAGATGGCAATGTTGCAAGAAATGGTGGTGGATTGTACATCAATGGGAACAAAAACTTTGGAAATAACCATAAGATTGATGTCTATCTAGAAAACACCACGGTATCCAACAATTCAGCGACTAGTGTTTCTGACGGTGGAGGTGGCGGTGGTATTTGGTCTAGATCTGCTTTTTGGACGGGTGATAATACCACTGGTAACATCACATTAAAGCTTGTGCACACGACCATGTACAACAACACACATGCATCTCTATTGAAAAATGGGATACAATTCGCAAGTGATCCTGCTGGGGCATTAACCAACTTTTCTATCTATAACTCTATCGTTGTTTCTCAGGATAGTTTAGCAGAGAAGGCATTGAATTTCGCTAATACCAACACTACAGAAGCAATTAATAATATTCTGGGAGGGCTAAATGGGCTTCCAAGTTTTATGGCTGATTCTACTATGAATGCTAATAGAAACAATAGCAATGGTAGGACGGCAAGTTTTGCTGGTATATCCACGACGCTTTCTGATGAAGGTGGAGCGGTAAATGTATTTGCTATCAAGGAGGAGGCCAATGCATTTAATTACTGCACAGTTGCCACGGGAATTACCCTGCCAACCACCGACGCTCGTGGTGCAAGTAGAGATATGAAGCCAGATGCAGGTGCTTTCGAACTTTTGGTGGCACCTACGGTAGTTTTGGAAATAGAAGATCAGATTTTCCAGACAGGTTTTGCGTCATCGACTATTGATCTATCCGCCATTTTTGCCGATGGTAATGGTGATGCGTTATCCTATAGTGCGTCCTTAGCAGATGATGGTATTGTATCAATAAGTTTTGATGGTGACAATATGGTAATCACTGAGGTTGGTGATGGTACTACTACTGTCACGATCACGGCTGATGATGGTACAGGTTTGTCGGTGAGCGATGATTTCACAGTACTAATTAGTGAGAATGCAGTACCAACCATTGACTCTCCTCTTGAAGATTTATCGTATGAGTCAGGCTTCATAAGTGCGACGATCGACCTGACAGGTAGATTTACTGATGGTGATGAAGATCCGATCACTTTATCTGTTTCTGTTTTAGATGAATCTGTGATTACAGTTGCTTTAAGCGAAGAGGTCCTCACAATCACTGAAGTCGCTGATGGAACTACCACGGTTACAGTTACGGCAAACGATGGTAAAGGGGGTGTTGCAAGGGAGACTTTTGAAGTAGAAGTAAGCTCGATCGTTCTCGGCCAAGAGAAGGAGTTCGGAGTGTCTATTTACCCAAATCCAGCGAGCTCATGGTTGAAAGTTAAAGGATTGGAAGCATCGCAATTAGATAGAGTCCAAGTATTGGATCTAAGTGGAAGAAGACACTCTGCCAGGATATCAGGAAGTGATGGTGACATTCTGATCGATATTAGTCAGCTTGAAGCTGGACAGTACTTTTTAGTTATTGGTCAGTCAAATCAGAAGCAACTGGTTAAGCGATTCATAAAGTCTAATTTTTAGTCATATTGGCTTATTTGTTATTGCAATATTCTAGTTGATCGAAGAAATTCTCATCAGCAAATCGATTGACCAAAAGAAGGCATTTTAATTCAGTTAAGATGCCTTCTTTATTGGTCTCAAATTGGAGTTAAAACTATGCACTTTAGTGCATTTCGCTTTAGCTTCTAAAAATCTCACCTTGGAAGATGGGACAAAATCAGCGAGTTAATGGTCATAGCGTT
>JBLIFO010000133.1:0-7775 GCA_047633875.1 Marinoscillum sp.
ACGCTCTAAGCTTGCACGCTCCTTAGCTTTCAAGAAATAAATCAGCGCATGAACCTGTTGGGCAATTTCCTTATCCCGTGTTTCATTGATCAATAAATCCACGGTGTTTAATGCAACGTCATTTATATCGGAGTAGTATTCAAGAATCTGATCAGGACCTAACTGATGATCATCTATTCTCTTTCTGATTTCACCTAGAGCATTGAATTGCACTTTGATGAGTTCAATGTCATTTTCATGGCGATCTAATGCATCCCCAACATCTTTTCGATTCAACTCAGCATAGAATTCACTCAGCGTACTGTCTGTAACTTGTCTCTGATGATTCTGTGTTTCTGCAAAATTGTACCCCTCTGTACTCACAAATCCAACAGCCATGCTGCGCTCTTTCTGAAGTTCATGAACCACATGGTTTATTTCAACTCCTAAAAGTAGCGTTTGATTCAGCTGATCTGAATCTTTGTAATCCAGATAATTGTGCTTGATTTGTAGATAATCAAAACAGATAATGATTACAATCAATGGTACAAGTACCATCGCGAATTTTACGCGTATTGGTAGATCGTATAATATCTTCATTTAATTATAACAGATTGAGGCATCCACAGTCTAGTTCAAAACTTTGTTAACTACATCAACGAGAGCTTCGGATGTAAAAGGCTTAACAATATAATCAGCTGCACCCAATTCCTTACCTTTATTGACGACTGTCTGTTGACCCACAGCGCTTATCATGATGACTTTTGATTTTAGTCCATTCTCGGTAAGCACCTTGAGCACCTCAAATCCCATCATATCTGGTAAGATATTATCCAAAGTGATTAAATCAGGTGAAGTCTCCATCGCTAGATCTATGGCCGTCTCACCATCTTTGGCTTCTCCTATGATTTCATATCCTGCCTCCTCTAAGGCAGACCTAATAAGCGACCTCATATAAATAGAATCGTCAACTATCAATATTTTTTTACCCATGATTAAAGAATTAATTCGCTTAGTTACTTAAAGTAGATTTTTTATTTTATTGACAAATTCCTCTTGAAACAACCAGATAAAATCTGGTGCTATGTCGAGCTCTTCTCCGTGGAAAATAGCCTTGAAATGAATCACTGACTGAAAATCGCCAGACTCCTTCTCTAAAAACTCATTGACCTCCGAGGCTTTCAATACATTCAAAGAGGGTACCATACCATAGATCTCCAATCCCAAAAAGTTTGAAAACTCGGTGATCACCGCTGCAGCCATCATATTATCAACTTCAGTCAAAAAGCCCATTTTCATCATTTTGCTTTCTGGACTTTCACTCTCAATAATGCTCGCAGGCAAGCATGCTCTATATATTTTTCTTACCTCGTCCTCCTTGAAGATTAGATGACTAATTCCTTTTAGCTCACCCATCAATTCTGTTTTGATTATGTGCACACTTTCACCCTCTGATCCCGAATAGTGTGCCAATGGCGAGCTCACCTTCTCACTGTAGTCAACTTTCTCCATTTTGATTGGGATCTGTAGGATTTGCTCCATAGATTTTTTAGCCATCGAAAGGCCGTCGAAAACCAATCTCGAAGCTATTTCCAATTCATTTTCATTCAGTTCATCAAGCATTGCAGAAAAAATTAATCATGTAATTTGTATGTTTAAAGTCGTTTCGTCAAGAATTAATACACCAACCAAGGCAAATTCTAGTTGGACAGGCCGATATACTTCACGAATGAGCGACTAGGTTCATTAAATCCTGTTCAATTACTCAAAAACACTCTTTAATTTCTGAATCAACTGGTCTTTGGTAAAGGGTTTTATCAAGTAAGACTTCACACCAAGACTGAGTGCTTCATCTATGGCTGACTGCTGCGCCACAGCACTTATCATGATGATATTAACCTCTATTCCATCAGCTTTCAAAGCCCTCAAAATCTCCATGCCTGTCATGTCCGGCATGATATTGTCCAAAGTTACTAAGTCTGGTTTTAGCAACTCTATTTGATCAAGAGCCTCGGCCCCATCTTTTGCTTCTCCTACAATGTCAAAGCCCTCTTCTTCGAGCAGCCCGCGAAGTGTTGTTCGCGAATATCCCGAATCATCTACTATTAAAATTCGCTTGCTCATTACTCTAATTTATTTCTTTCTTTCTATAAACTCTCGTCTTAATGTCATCGACATAAAAAAGTTGCTTGCCTGCGTCTGGCATTATATCATAATAGCCAATGATAAAATAACCATTTGGCTTCAGACATTGATGAATAAGGTTCAAAACCTTCACCTTCAACTTCTCATCGAAATAGATCATCACATTTCTACAAAACACTATATCGTACTGCTCCGCAACCCTGTCATGAACCAAATTATGCCGTTTAAAAGTCACGCTATTTTTATATGCTGACTTGATAGATGCATGCTTATCATGGAAATCAAAATAGTCCTCTAATTTCCTATTTGGGAAGAACTTCAAAAAGGGATTAAGATATGGACGAATGACTTCTAATGGATAATCGCCTTTTTTCGCTTTTGCTAAAGCTTTGTTGCTGAGATCGCTAGCTACTATGCGAGTGCGTGTAAGCATTCTTGCTTCCTCCAGCACAATAGCCATTGTGTATACTTCCTCTCCTGTGGAGCAGCCTGCATGCCAGATCGCCAAGGGCTCATGTGTGTACTTTGGTAGTATATCTTCTCTGATTTTAATCCAAACATCAGGATTACGAAAAAGCTCCGTCAGATTCACCAACAAATCATCTATTGCAAGATTAAAAAAGCTATAATCACTCAATATCCTGCTCCAAAGATCAAGTGAAGATGCCATGCTATGCTTCATCATGAGCCGAGTAATACCTCGCTTCAAGGAAGATTTCTCATAGTTGGTAAAATCAAGCCCATACCGATTCTTGATGGCTACCATGAGCGAATTCATTTCTTCTTCTGTGATCAGTTCGGGTTGTTTCCACTCTGCTGGAAATGCGCTGGATTTACCCATTAATTGTTAATTCGATTCAAAGCCTGTTTATGTACAAGGTCTGTCAAAACCACAATATCAATGACCGGACACACTTTCCCACTACCTAGTATTGTAGTTCCACTCAGCAGCTTGATTCCCAGCAAGGGCTTGGCAAGTGGTTTCTCGATAATTTCCTTTTGCTGTATTACTCTATCCACAGCTATGCCTGTAAGCCTACCACCGTAAGAAACAATGATCACATCTAACATTTGATCGTCATCTAGACTCTGAAAAGCCTGCTGAAAGACACCTCGCTGGTTCAGTTCATCGAAGGAGTTGAGTTTGAGAATATCTCTTAGAAAAACCAACGAAATAGGTTCGTCTTTATATTGGGTGGTAAGGCCGCCTGCCAGCTTATGAATATCCTTTTTGGTGATTGACATCACAGCTTCCGTATATGATAAGGCAATGGCGTACTCCTGTAGTTCAATCTCAAAAAGCAGGGTGCCTTTGAGTGCCAGAGATGCAGGAACATGCAGCTCGAAGGTGGTGCCTTGATGAAGTTTTGTGCGAATCTTTACTTGACCAGCTATTGATTCTACTGCCCTCTTTACCACATCCATACCTACGCCCCTTCCTGAAAGCTCATTCACTTTATCAGCATTGGAAAATCCTGCTTCAAAGATGTAACCTATCACTTCATCATCGCTTAATTTTTCAGCTACGGATTCATTAACTAGACCTTTTTCTACGATGCGTTTTCTGATTACTTGAGCATCAATACCTCCTCCATCATCTGACACTGAAATAACCACTCGATCACGTTCATACGTAGCATCAAGGGTCACGATACCTTGTTCATTTTTACCATTTTCCACTCTTTCGGCTCCAGACTCAATACCATGACTTACAGCGTTCCGAACAAGATGAACCAGTGAATCACCGATGATTGTCAGGATATTTCGATCAATCTCAGTTTCAGTACCCTTCAGTATCAAATTAACTTTCTTCCCTTCAATGGTAGCAGCGTCACGAAGCACTCGATGAAACTTATTAAACAAAAACCCAATGTGCACCATCCTCATGTTCATGATGCTGTATTGTAGATTGGAAGTGATTCTCTTCAATCGTTCAAACTCTGAAGTAGGTAATCCAAGCTTTTGGCTTGCAGCTATTAACCGATCACGCTCTATGATCAGCTGGCCTGCCTCATTGAGCAATTCATCCATGCGCTTTACAGGAATCTGAACAACATCTGATAGTGATATTTGTGTGCTTTCTTCATCTTTGTCCTCTTGCTCCGACTCCTTAATCTCTATCTTTTGAACAGCAATTTTTTGAGTTTCTAGCGCCTTTTCAAGAAAAAGTGATAGGCTGGTTTTGATACCTAAAAAACTTACTTTTTCACCAGTTTCGAGCGATCGTACCAATGCGATCAGTTTGTCATTGGCTCTAAAAAGCAGCTTGAAGAGATCTTCATTGAGCTCAATTCTCCCCTCTTGTATAGCAAGCATCACATCCTCTATGACATGTGTGAGTTCTGAGATGGCATCAAACCCCATACCCATAGAATTACCTTTCAGCGTGTGCATGATCCGGAAAATTTCGCTGATCGCACGCTGATTCTTGTGATCCTTTTCGAGGTTTACAAAGAGCTTATCAAGCTGCTCCAAACTGTCCTTTGCCTCTACGAGAAACAGTTCTTTATATTCAGATTCTTTTGAGCTCAAGATTATAAACAGTTTACTAAATATCCCCCTATTTCCTTTATACTAAGCACTACATCTGCTGCTCCTGTATCGAAAGCCAACTTCGGCATGCCATAGATGATGCTAGTAGCCTCATCCTGCGCGATCGTTTTACCTCCCGATTCTTTTATTTCTTTCAGCCCAATTACTCCGTCTTTTCCCATACCAGTAAGTACCACTCCTATGGCCTTCGGACCATAGCATTTAGCTATGGATAGCATCATCGCATTGATAGACGGATTGTTATACTCTTTGAATACTTCCTTGGTAAAATCAACCACTATACCTTCCTCATCTTTGATCAAGATCATATTAGAGTCGCCTGGAGCAATAAGCACGTGACCAGGCCTTGGTCTAGATCCACGCTGCCCAACCTCGACGGTCAATGCTGTGAGTGCATCCAGTCGAGTCGCAAAAGAATGGATGAAATTAGGAGGCATATGTTGTACAATAACCACAGGCACATTCAGATTGGCTGGCAGTGAGGTGATCACCTTCTCTAGTGCAGTTGGCCCGCCTGTGGAAGCACCTATGACGATAATCTCATAATTTGGATTGGTGTCAAAAGTGTGGTCGAGCTGGTTTACACCTTTCCTGATAATATTAGTTGGCCGTGGTTTAGCACGTGCTACTTTTTTTACCCTTGCGAGGAGTTCTGCATTTATTTGTCTGATTTTGGAGCCCCCTTTTTTTGGTTTATTGATGTAATCCACCGCTCCAAGCGCCAAAGCGTCAAAAATCAGATTAAGATTCGTATTACCTAATGAGCTTAAAATGAGAATAGGTCGGGGACTTTTTTCCATGATCTCCTTAACGGCATACTGACCACCGTATTCACCCATTATCATATCCATAAGGATCACATCAGGATTGAGCTCTAAAGTTTTAGCCACTGCTTCTTTACCATCCACAGCCGTACCTACCACCTCCATCTCCTCATCCTTGGACAGTAAGTCTGAAATCAACAGACGAATGAACGCCGAATCGTCAACCACCAATATTTTGATTTTAGTTGTCAATTTGATGTGGTTTTTTCTGCAACTCTAGCTTTCAACCTATCTCCTTCGATCAGCTCATCAATATCAATGAAAAAAGCATTTGATCCTTCTTTGGTGGAAATAATCCCTTTGATATAAGACTCCTCCTCAGTACTTTCTGCAATATTTTGAGCTACCGGAACTATTTGATTACCCATTATTTTCTGATTAAGCGGTACACTAGGCACCAAAACACCAGCAAGGAAGCGCTCACTCTTGACGATTATCGAATAACCAATTCGGTCTTTAAAATTCGATTCGCTTGGAACTAAGCCCAGCTTTGCTGCTAAATCGATCATTAAAATAGATTTCCCTCTTACCGTCCCTATCCCGGGTATGTATGCTGGCGCACTGGGCATTTTCGTCAGCTGAGGAGTAACTACTACCTCCGCTACCTTACTGATCTCAATGGCATATGTCGTACTGCCAAGTCCAAAGAGCACAAGGTGAACTTGTTTGTCCTTTAAAAGGGAAATTTCTTCATGGAATTTTTTTTGGAGCATCATTCTTCGCTCATACTCCTCATGAGAAATTGACTGATTAAATGTCGCTGATTGCTTTAATTTCTTAGTAGCTAGCACAGGTTTAGGTGCTTTCACTTCCTTATCAGGAACAGCAGCCTTGTCTTTCTTAAGATTTTTTCCAAGTGCCATTTAGATGAGTTTTAAAACTTCTTTTGCCAACAAACGGTAATCCTGTGCACTATTAGATTCTGGAGCATACTCGATCACACTTTGCCCAAATGATGGCGCTTCTGATGCTCGCACATTAGGTCGGATAGAGGTTTTAAAAATTGGATGTTCATAGTTACTAGCTATATGATCAAGGACCTCTGAAGTCAATTTACGACGGTTATCCACCATTACCGGCAATACCCCAAGCACTTTAAGTGATGGATTGATTCCGCTTTGAATCCTACCGATGGTATTTGTAATAAGATCAAGTCCCTGAAGACTGAGCACTTCCAATTGCATGGGAATAATTACTAAATCTGATGCCCCTAAAGCATTGACTGTGAGCAATGAGAGTGTTGGCGGACAATCGATGATGACCAGATCAAAACTTGGAAAACCTGCGAGCAAACCCTTTAAAATGGTCTCACGATTCTCTTCAGAAGCCATGCCTAGTTCTATTTCTGCTAACGAAATGTCGGATGGCAAAATCATCATTCCCTCTCGCTCAGCCACTATATCTTTAAAAGAAATATCTCCAGATACTAAATCTGAGAGCGTGTTTTTCTGATCTATGGAGAGGGAATAGCTAAGGCTTCCTTGCGCGTCAAGATCAATCAACAATACGCTTTTGCCTTCATCGAGAAGTGCCCTACCCAAATTGATACTTGTTGTAGTTTTCCCAGTGCCGCCCTTTTGATTTACTATAGATATGATCATGAATCAGAACTGAGAGAGTTAAACTAACATATCAGACAAATTGACCAAAATAACAATGCGATCCTCTGTCTTGATGACACCAGCTATAAACTGGTCCTCTTTACCCAAATTTTGAATCACGGAAGTCGATGTGTTGATTTGTGACTCTTTTACTCTTAACGCTTTAGGTACTGTACTGATTAAGAAACCTGCCATATATTCTGTACTATTAAGTACCATCGTGTATTGCACCGACTCATTCGTACCAGCTTCAGAGAAGATCCTTTGGGTCAGGTCTATTAAGGCTAGAACATTCCCTCTAATATTACCCACTCCTAGAATATAGGCTGGGGATTGAGGAATGGGAGTTATAGTAGGTGTCGCCACCACTTCCTTTACCTGATCTATCGGAACAGCATAATACTCACCCTGAACCTCAAACATTACGAGCGACAGCTGCTTTTCAACAACTTCCTGCTTTTGCCAAAGATCAGTATTGATCACACTTAAGTCAGCGTGATCTACCCAAGATTGAGTTTTGGTATTCATTAATATTTAAGATCTGAGTTCAGATGAAATGAATGATGTCTTTGAAATGTAAAATTCTACCATTTGGTATGCTTTGAATTAAAAGACCCACTTTCAATATACTTGAAATCCATACTGAGTAGATCCGAAAAATCCTCACCACATT
>JBLIFO010000134.1:0-7765 GCA_047633875.1 Marinoscillum sp.
AGGCATGGTTGCAACAGTACTATCGTAATAGTTCTGTGCTAAAACAAAATTTTTAAGACTATCATAATAGATCTGTCCGAGTTTGAGATAGGAATAAGCTTTCTGACGTTTGTTTTTTACAGATGCCTGGACGGATTCCTGATAGAAAGCGATACCCTCATCTAAGTTGCCTTGCTTCACCTCGAAATTTGCCATTTCGTAGTAGATCTTATCCTTGTACTCTTTGTTTTTAGGGTCTTTTAGCAGCTTTTTGAAGTACTTACGCGTTTTTTTTACATCACTCGAGCTAGTGAGCCGAGTGACTTGCGCCATGTTGAGTTTTGTATAAAAAGCCAACTCATATTCCGGATTATTTCTGAGGCAGCTAGAGTAATAGTTGTAAGCCTCCGACTCAAAGCCTAGCTGCTGATATACCTGACCAATGATGAAATCAATTCGAGCTCGATCTGAGAACTTGTTCATGAGACTTTCAGCTATCACAAGATTTTGAACCATCTGATCTAAATCACCACGTTTTTGAAAAAGGTATGCACGAACAAGGCTGAGATTTTTTTTATTTTTTTTATTCAGCTTTTCCTTCTTCATGTAGTCCGAAACAGCAATGGCATTATTGATCTCATTGAAGTCAACGAATGACTTTATCAATTCTATGAGCGCTTCATGTCTGGCATCATCATTTTCACTTTTTTTATTGACATACTTGAAAGTCTCAATCGCATCTGCAAACTCTACGGAGTAGTACCTCGCTTTGCCTACTAGGATATAAGAATCGTCTTCCCAGTTCGAATCGGGATGACGCTGGATCGCAATGGAGGCTTTCTCGATGCAGTCTTCTATTTGTGCACTAAGGCTATTAGCAGTGTTTGAGTCAATGGGTACATAGATGGGAAGCACCTTGTTGTAATTCCATTGAAAATTGTCCTGAATACTGCTTTCTATTTCGTTCATGCGCTCTTGCGCAATGAAATAAGCATTGTAGTGTGCCGATAGGTTATGATAGCCAGTCTTAACAGGAGCGCTTGTATAAGAGCATCCTCCTATCAAGAGAATGAGAAAAAACAAATAAAAGCTTAATACAGTCCGCACAGTCAATTTTTGCAAATTAACGTATATCAGTCAAGAATCTTGTAAAGATAAAACAGTAGCGTTTCAATATATTTGGACTTTGTAACTGATCAGTAAACTTGGCCCCTAAGAAAACTTTATCAAATTGGCTCACCAATCGATACCTTATAATCATAAGGAATGAGGAGAACTTTGCCGAGAAAAAGACAATTAAGTCCAACATTGCAAGGGGAGTTCTCATCCTCGCTATTGCTTTTCTAATCACGCTTGGGATTTCTATATATATAGTTACAGTGGTTTTGGAGCAATGGCTTGATCCGCGATACGCTATGTCACAGTCTAACAAAGAACTGGTTGATCTCACTATGAGAATCGATTCACTTGAAAGTGAAGTAATATTAAAGGATCAATATCTTAATAATATTCGACTGATTGTTGGAGGAGATGTGAAGGCTATGCAGGAGATGAGTGCTAACTTCGCAGATGGGACATTAATCACGCAGGGTGTGGACCTACAAGAACATTTGCCCCCGATAGATTCCCAATTTAGAGCAGAATACGAAAACGATGATATTTTGCTTGTCTCATACGCAGAAAATCGTTCTACGGAATTTCGTGAATTTTTGCTGTTCACACCAGTAGAAGGATTAGTAACTGATGGATTTAACCCTAAAACGGATCATTTTGGTGTAGATATAGTTGCTAAAGAAAATGAGCCAGTGAAATCTACAGCTGATGGAGTGGTGATTATTTCATCATGGACACTTGATACAGGATATGTAATTGGCATTCAACATAGAGGCAACCTTATTTCCATGTACAAACACAATTCGGAATTATTTAAAAACGTGGGTAATTTTGTCAGCGCTGGAGAGATCATAGCCGTAATTGGCAATACAGGTGAACTAACATCTGGGCCACATTTACATTTCGAATTGTGGCAAAATGGAAATCCTGTCAACCCTCAGGAGTTCATTGCGTTCTAAGGAGCTAACCCTCGATAGCATGTTTAAGAGAAAAGATATGAAAGTTGTAGAAGAAGGAAGTTTATCAAACAATATAATTGGGAAAGGGACTGTGCTGGAAGGCAATTTGGAGACTTTTGGAAATATCCGAATTGAAGGCAAGGTGATCGGTACTGTAAAGACCAAGTCCAAAGCAGCATTTGGTCAGTCCTCGGAAATAGAGGGCTCAATTCATGCTCAAAATGCTGAGATAGCTGGTCATATCAAAGGAAAAGTAGAAGTAGCGGACATATTAGTCTTGAAAGATACCGCTGTGATCGATGGAGATATCATTACTAATAAGCTTGTAATAGAGTCAGGTGCTGTTTTCAACGGAAGTTGTAATATGGGAGTGAAAAGTAAAGAGATCAATATTGGAAAAGCAACCTCCGTACCGCTCCTCAAAGCCAACTCCTAAACCGGACAATACCTACGCTAAGATATCTGGGATTACTTTTGAATTGCTTGGTATAAATCTGGCAATAATTGGTCTCGGTTATTATCTCCATGATCTCTCTGGAGAGAACATTCCATGGATTTTATTGGGCAGTATTTTCTTGTCTGTGGCGGCAACTATTTTCTATCTACTCAAGAAGTTTGTGAAATGAGGAAGTATCTCATGTTTGCAACCTTGACTTCTGTATGCTTGATATTGCTCTATTACTTTTTAAATGATTTTCTATTTCGGGGAGCACTCCATGTCAAGTTTCCTGCACTGGTTTTTTTCTTTTTTTTGCAATCACTTATGATTGGTTGGTTGCTCTATCAAGGTGAAAAAGTCAATTGGGAAACGCCTATATACGTTCTGGCGGCAATAACTTTCAGATTTCTAACTGCTCTCTTTTTTCTCGTGATACTTTTTGTGATGAAAATTGAAGACCTACGTTCGTTGATGATTCAGTTTATTGTCCTTTACTTGGGCTATTTAATATTTGAATTAATTGCTGTATTACCTAACTTGCGGCGGAATTGAGGAGATAATCCAAACCCAATGAGCCTTAAAAAACTGACATTTCTTCCTAAATTTTTGAATGCCAAATTGTTAGTATTGACAATAGTATTTTTTACCACACAATTGGCTTTTGCTTCCGATTCTGGTAGCGGAGAAAAATTTGATCCAAGTTCGATGATCAGCCATCACATTAGTGATGCACATAGCTGGGAGATTTTTCATGGTTTAACGGTTCACTTACCTGTTATCATCTATTCTGAAGCCAATGGGGTGGATATATTCTCATCTAGCAATTTCTATAATGAAGCTCACGAAATAGTAGCCTATAATGGATATGTTTTGGAGCACGAGCACATTACTTTAGAAAATGGAGATCACGTACTAGATCTTTCCATTACTAAAAACGTGTTTTTCCTCTTGATCAACTCTACCATTTTGGTGCTGATATTTTTGGCTGTAGCTAGAGGGTATAAGAAAAATGCTGGCCGTGCACCAAGAGGTATTCAGTCATTCTTCGAGCCGATCATCGTTTATGTAAGAGATGAAATCGTAAAGCCAAACATTGGTCCTAAATATGAAAGATACCTACCGTACCTTCTTACCCTGTTTTTCTTTATTTGGTTTGGCAACCTTCTAGGTCTTTTGCCAGCAGCGGCAAACCTTACGGGAAATATTGCGGTGACATTGGTGCTAGCTGTATTTAGTTTGATCATTACATTGGCATCTGGTCGTAAGACCTATTGGTTACATATACTAGATCCTTTGGGAAGCAGCATGAGCTGGTTTGCCAAATTGCCATTGTATTTGATACTGTGGCCAATTGAAATTATAGGTATTTTTACTAAGCCATTTTCATTGATGGTTCGACTTTTTGCCAACATCACGGCAGGTCACATCATCATTTTGAGTATCATAAGTTTGACATTTATTGCTGAGAGTATTGCTGTAGGTGTGGCAGCTTCATTGTTTGCTACAGTTATGAACATGCTAGAGCTGTTCGTGGCATTACTTCAGGCATATGTATTCACACTGTTGACATCCATGTATTTTGGGCAAGCAGTAGAGGAGCATCATCATTAAGCGTTTTTTTAACCATATAAATAACAATCAAATGGGAGCAATTGGAGCAGGTTTAGCAGTATTAGGAGCAGGTCTAGGTATCGGTATGATCGGTAAAGGAGCCACTGAAGGTATAGCTAGACAACCAGAAGCAGCCGCAAAGATCCAAACTGCGATGATTATTGCGGCAGCCTTGATAGAAGGTGTTGCACTTTTCGCAGCTGTAATCGGATTCTTGTCAATCGGAGCTTAAGTATTTTAATTTTAATCTGATCTTGTGAGCATTAGGCTTCAAGGTCAGATTTAGTTTCATTTAATCAAGAGACAATATGGTTACCCCTGAAATTGGATTGATAATTTGGCAAACGATTATTTTCTTAATCGTCTTCGCGATTTTGGCTGCATTTGTATGGAAGCCTATTGTAGGGGCTTTGAAAATAAGGGAAAGTCAAATCGAAGATGCCCTAAAGGCAGCTGAGTTGGCTAAAGAAGAGATGGAGCAGATCAAAGCAGATAATGAATACCTGTTGCAAGAAGCTCGCATGGAAAGAGATAAGATCTTGAAGTCCGCAACTGACACTGCGAATAAAATCAAAGAAGATGCTAAAAGTGAGACGGCTGCAATAGGTGAGAAAATGATCGCTGAGGCCAAATCAAGCATTGAGTCGGAAAAAAAGGCTGCCCTAACCGAAGTGAAGAATTTGGTGGCAGAGCTATCATTGGATATTGCTGAGAAGCTATTGCGTGAGAAGCTTTCTGATGACAAATCGCAGAAAGCGCTCATAGATAAGTTTTTGAAAGAAGTAAAAGTAAACTAAGATGTCAAGCGCTAGAATAGCAGCACGATACGTAAAACCCCTCTTCGAATTAGCGGAGGAGAAAAAGGTAGTGGAAGCTGTAAAAAATGACATGCTGAATTTTTCACAGTTGTGTAAAACAAACCGTGAATTTAATCTCATGTTGAAGAGCCCTATCATTACCAATTTGAAGAAAGCGGCGATTCTAGTTAAGATTTTTGACAAAAAGGTAAACCCACTAACATTAACATTTTTTACAATTATTGCACGTAAAAGTAGAGAGCAGTATTTATCAGAAATTGCAGAGCAGTTCGAGACTTATTACAACGAGAAAATGGGTTTCCAACCAGCTACAGTGACTACCACTATCAAGTTGGATTCAGCTATGAAGAAAGCGTTTGAGCAGTTGGTGACGGACATCACTGGTAAAAAACCTTTGCTCGAAGAAAAAATCAATCCTGAGTTGGTCGGTGGTTATTTGCTAAAGCTTGGTGATCAGCAAATAGATGAGAGTATCAGTGGTCAGTTAAAAGACCTCAAATTAAAATTTCAACAAGAAACGATTTAATTAACCGGCTCTAAAAGCCAAAAAAGAATAAGATTATGGCAGATGTTCGACCAGATGAAGTTTCGGCAATCTTACGTGAGCAGCTCTCGAATGCAAAGACTGAGGCTGAACTAGAGGAAGTTGGAACCGTCCTTCAAGTAGGTGACGGTGTGGCGCGTATCTATGGTTTGACTAAAGCGCAAGCTGGTGAACTCCTTGAATTGGAGGGTGGCTTGAGAGCGATGGTTTTGAACTTGGAAGAAGACAATGTTGGAGCTGTACTTTTGGGTGAATCTTCAGGTGTCAAAGAAGGTGATACAGTAAAAAGAACTGGTAGCATCGCATCTATTCTAGTAGGTGACGGGATGTCTGGCCGTGTAGTTGATACCTTGGGTATGCCTATTGATGGGAAAGGCCCAATAGAAGGAAAACTTTACGAAATGCCATTGGAGAGAAAAGCTCCTGGTGTTATCTATAGAGAGCCAGTAAGTGAGCCTTTGCAAACTGGTATCAAAGCGATTGACTCTATGATTCCGGTAGGAAGAGGTCAGCGTGAATTGATCATTGGTGATAGACAAACTGGTAAAACAGCTGTGGCTATTGATACGATCATCAATCAAAAAGAATTTTACGACAGGGGAGAGACTGTTTATTGTATCTATGTAGCAGTTGGCCAAAAAGCCTCTACTGTTGCTGGTATCCAAGCAGCACTTGAGAAAGCAGGAGCGATGGCATATACGACTATTGTGAGTTCTGCTGCATCTGAGCCAGCTCCTATGCAGTTCTTCGCACCATTTGCTGGGGCTGCTATTGGTGAGTTTTTCAGAGATACTGGACGTCCAGCATTGGTGATATATGATGATCTTTCGAAGCAAGCGGTTTCTTATCGTGAGGTGTCACTTCTTCTAAGAAGACCTCCAGGGCGTGAAGCATATCCAGGAGATGTATTCTATCTTCACTCTAGATTGCTAGAGCGTGCGGCTAAAGTCATCAACAATGATGAGATAGCCTCACAAATGAATGATTTACCAGAAAGCTTGAAAGGTATTGTGAAAGGTGGTGGTTCATTGACCGCTCTTCCAATCATTGAAACGCAAGCTGGTGACGTATCTGCATATATCCCGACTAATGTAATCTCGATTACAGATGGTCAGATATTTCTAGAGACCAACCTATTTAACTCTGGTATCCGTCCTGCAATCAACGTAGGTATCTCGGTATCTCGTGTTGGGGGTGCTGCTCAGATCAAATCAATGAAAAAAGTAGCTGGTACTTTAAAATTGGATCAGGCACAGTTCCGTGAACTTGAGGCATTTGCTAAGTTCGGATCTGACCTAGATGCATCTACTAAGCGTACCATCGATAGAGGTAGAAGAAACCAAGAAATCTTGAAGCAAGCGCAATACTCACCTTCTCCAGTAGAAGAGCAAGTAGCGATCATCTATGCTTCTACAAAGGGTTATTTGGATAAAGTACCTGAAAATAAAGTGAAGGATTTCGAGAAGGAGTATTTGGGTGTTCTCAATAACTCTCACCGAAGTGCATTGGATTCTTTGAAAGCTGGTAAACTGGAAGATTCAGTAACAGCCACATTGACTGAAGTAGCTAAAGAAATAGCTGCTAGATATATCTAAGCAAAACGCGAAATGGCGAATCTTAAGGAAGTAAAAGGAAGAATTCAGTCTGTAACATCGACTCAGCAAATCACAAAAGCCATGAAAATGGTGGCTGCTGCTAAGTTGAGAAGAGCCCAAGAGCGCATCACACAGATGCGTCCTTATTCTCAGAAGTTATCAGCTATAATCCAGAATCTTTCCGCAGGGGTAGATAGTGAGAAGATTAGCAATCCATATTCTCCGGAACGCTCGGTCAGCAATGTGTTGCTGGTTGTGGTGACTTCAGATAGAGGACTTTGTGGAGGATTTAATAGTAGTGTTTTTAAACATACCAAAGCTGTTATCGCTTCGCAATATGCTGATGCCCGTGTGACTTTGATGCCAATAGGTAAGAAAGCATACGAACATTTCTCTAAAAGAGGATATAATGTCATCAAAGACTTTCATTTACTTTTTGGTGATTTAAAGTTTGAAAGAGCATTAGAGGCAGCTGAATATGCGATGAAAGGTTTTGTTGATGGTGATTTTGACAAAGTAGAGATCGTCTACAATGAATTCAAAAACGTGGCTACTCAGCTAGTTAAGAATGAGCAGTTTCTACCAATTACTTCGCAACCAACAGGAGAAGAAGCAAGCGATGAAACTTCTGATTACATCTTTGAGCCAAGTCAGGAGTTTATCTTTTCGGAGATCATACCTAAGTCATTGAAGATCCAGTTTTACAA
>JBLIFO010000135.1:0-7707 GCA_047633875.1 Marinoscillum sp.
TCACTGAATAAGACATCAATATGCTCTGACAGTGATATATCAGTAGCTATCCCGTGAAAAACAGTAGGCAGATTAAATAAAGATGCGCCAAATGCTTCGCCTATTGCTTGATGTCCTAAGCAAACTCCTAAGATATTTTTAGTAGCAGCGTACTTAGAAATTACCGCAGGCATAATGCCGGCATCTGAGGGCAATCCCGGACCTGGGGAAAGAAGTATGTGGTCAAATTGCGCTGCATAATCCACCGCTATCTTATCGTTGCGATGGACTTCCATCACATCTTCCATTCCAAGCTCGCGTAGGATGTGAACCAGATTGTAAGTGAATGAATCGTAATTATCTATGACTAGTACCTTGCCCATCAGTTATCTATTTTTTCAGCCATATTCATAGCAGACTCCAAAGCCGCCAGCTTATTATATACCTCCTGCACTTCACTTTTAGGATCTGATTTAGAAACAATCCCAGCGCCAGCTTGGAAAAACAGCTTGTTGCTCTTACTCAAAAAGGTTCTGATCATGATCGCATGATTGAAATTCCCATCGAAATCCATAAACCCAATAGCACCTCCATAGAACCCTCTCGACAGATTCTCATTTTCATCAATGAGCTGCATTGCACGATACTTCGGTGCTCCGCTGAGCGTCCCCGCAGGAAAGGTACTCCCAACAATATCAAGCGGATCAACGCCTTCTTTCAGTTTCCCTGTTACTTTAGAAACCAAATGAATTACATGAGAGTAATATTGAACTTCCTTGTACGTTTCCACTATTACATTATCAGCACTCTTGCTCAAGTCATTCCTAGCAAGATCAACAAGCATGATGTGTTCTGAATTCTCTTTAGGGTCTTCTAAAAGCTTCTTTGCAAGCTCTGCATCCGCTGCATCATCACCTGTACGCTTGAAAGTGCCCGCTATTGGATAAATGACAGCCTCACCATGATTCACAACTATTTGTGCCTCAGGTGACGAACCAAAAATCTTGTAGGATCCATAATCGAAATAGAACAAATAAGGCGAAGGATTGATTGATCTCAGCGCTCGGTATACTTGAAATTCATCTCCTTTGAAACTCGTGTTAAAACGACGAGAGAACACCACTTGAAATACATCACCAAGATCACAATGTTTGATACCTTTTTTAACTCTATCCAAAAATGAATCATCATCGAAATTAGAATTTGTATCACTGGTTTTCTTAAATGAAAAAGAGGGAATATTCTTTTGAGCTATAAGATTCAGCAGCTCAGAAAAGGAATCTTCCTTAGGCTCGTCTATATATGTTTCAATGAGATGGCACTCATTTTTGAAATGATCAAAGGCAATTACAAATCGGAAAACGTGGTATTGAACCTCAGGAATTTTGGAATCTTCACTTTCAGCACTTTTGAAAGTGATATCCTCGAAATACTGGACCGTATCATAGGCCATATAGCCAAAAAGACCAGTTTTGATGAACTTATCTTCGCTAGCTGTTCTATCAAAACAATCAAGAAAACTTCTAAGCTCACCTCTGAGCTGCATCTTGGCTTCTAAAACAATGTCATCTGACTTCCCATCTGGGAAAAATCGTGAGATTTTGTTGTCTTCAACTTTAAAACCTGCAATCGGATCGCAACACAAGTAGCTGAAACTATTATCAGCACCATGGTAATCGGAGCTCTCCAATAGAAATGAATTGGCATAATTATCCCTAAGCTTCAAATACACTCCCACAGGAGTAATCATATCCGAAAGCAATGTTTTCTGCCTAATTTTTAACTTATAAGTCTTATTCATATCCCAAAAGGTCAAAAAAAAACCCGCTGCGAACAGCGGGTTTGATTATGTCTATACTCTATCACATACCAAATCTGTTCACAGTCCGCTTTGCGCTGAGTGCCACCAGAAGTATGTAATTGTTAAATTCATACGGCTAAGCTAGTACACCACTCAAATCAATTGCAAGACCTGACTTAAAAAGTTTTCAAAAAACAGTTTAAAAATCTCAAAACAAGACAAAATAAATTGAGTTATTGGTTCAGTTCAAAGAATCCAAAACTACTTTTGATTAGAGTCGTAAAAATAATTTATCTTCACTCTATGTTATCAAATGAATTACAACTGAGCATATTGGTTCATTTATCTATGGCCGATAATTTTCTTGCCGAGCAAGAAAGTAAGCTTATTCATAGTATTGGTGAACGTCTAGGTCTGAACAAAGAACAGATTGAGATGATTATTGATAATCCTAAGCCGATTCCTCACCTTAGGGATCTTCACCCAGATGAGAAATTCGGCTACCTTCATGATGTAATTCAATTGATGAAAGTAGATGGGAAAATTCATCAAAGTGAAATACAGTTTTGCGAAAAACTAGCCCTTACCCTTGGGTACAAACCGGGTGTTGTGGCTGACCTTTCCGCTTATATCTATTCTGACCCTAGCATTGCTACGAAAAGAAGTTTTTTGAGATCAATTGCAGATAATCAATTGATTCCTAAGAAGAATGACTAACAAAAGCTGAATCTTAAAGTATAAAAAAAGGGTAACTCAAAATGAGTTACCCTTTTTATTGGTTGATGAAGTAGTTCTTAAGATTTGATTGCTTTTGCAAGGTCATCCAATACTTTCTTAGATACTTTCCGTGGATTGTCCACTTTAAATTTTTCAAGTGCTGCCAAAGCTTCTGCTGCTTTTACAAATAGTCCATCAGAATTTTGGTCATGGGCAAAACTCCCGAAACACCATTCAATTTCTGATACCAATTGCTCCTCTATTCCAAGAGAGGTTAGTTTTTCTTTTGCTTCAGTTAAAGCACTTTCAATTTTTGTGATTGCCATAATTCAATAATTTAAGCGATTAAGGATTCGTGGCAAAATTAGCTACTTAGTATTTACAATGACAAATAAATAAGTAATTAATTGCAATATCAATAATGAAAGATTGATTCTATTACAAATAATCATTTTCCGCAAGTCGATTATTCATGATAGAAAACCACAACGGGGGGATAGTGGCCATCATCATCATACCAGGATAGCCAGTTGGCATCTGTGGACTATCATCCATATGACGTAGTATTTGATACTTCCTACTTGCGATAAAGTGATGATCCGAATGACGAGAAAGCTCAAATAGAACTATTCGGCCAACTACATGGTCTGAATTCCACGAATGTACTGGCATCACGCGCTCGTATCGATCTCCCTCCTTCTTACGAGACAAGCCATAATGCTCTATATAATTGACAGTCTCAAGCATCAAGAATCCAATTACAGCCGCAAGAATGAAATAGAACATCACATTTAAACCAAAGAAATAGTAGATCAGTGCTAAAAGTGATAGCTGGATGATCTGAAAATTCAACATCTCATTTGATATACTAAAAGCAGACTTACCTAACCTCTGGAGTCTTTGAGACTCCAGCTTCCATGCAGACAAATAAGTAAATCTGACAGAGCGAAACCAAAAGCTATAAAGGGATTCTCCAAGCCTGGCACTTGAAGGGTCTTCAGATGTAGATACATTCTTGTGATGACCTCTATTGTGCTCTATGAAAAAATGCATGTATAGAGAAGTCATCAAAAGCACCTTTGACATCCATTGCTCATATTTCTTTGACCTATGCCCCAACTCATGTGCCACATTGATACCCATAACTCCACAAAGCATACCCATAGTTGATATCCTCCCAATTTTTGTGATTAAATCCAAATTAGGTGCTTGCATGGACTGCAAAAAGAGATAGAGAAAGACAAGCTGGACAGGCACCACTGAGTAGACCATCAGATCGTAAAATATATTTGATAAACGTGATTTACTCTCCTCTTCAGAAATATTATTGGGATTGGGCTTGAAAAACAATTCCAGTATGGGTATCAAAACAAAAACTTCAATAAGGGGCAAATAAGTCAACCAACCTGTAGAATTGAATGAAATATATGCCAAGGCAGGCAGCGTAAAAACGCTCAAATATTTTAAAGGAGATAGATTCATTTTGGATTGGAGTTCTCGCTTTGAAATTAGCTCAAAATTTCATCTTTCCAAAAGGAATCAAATATGCGAGACTAAATCCCCCCAAATAATGATTGGTGAGATCAGGAAGTCGATCAGAAAAATCATCGGTCTTAATAATACTACTAACAGAGTAGCCTATGAAGCCATCAAGATGAATAGCTCCAAAGGGAAACTGATGCTGGAGCCCAAGTGATGTTCTGATACCATAACCGAATTTTCTATCACGATCGGATTCATATGTGTAGAATTCTATACCACTACCAAGATTATCCATATTAGGATCAGGATCTTTATCAACACCTATTAAATACTCCGTATAGATCCCCAAAGTGAAAAAAAACTTAGTATTTCCCTTACCAGCATAGGCTATCGCCTCTATAGGAATGTTAATGTAATCCATTCGGATCTTATAGGTGGGCTCTGTGGTTTCGAAAGTTTGACTCCACCCTTTTCTCTCATAATTTATACCGAATTGCATTCCTGCGTTAAGGAATGAGGATGGAGATTGATAGGTAAAAAGTTTGCCAATAACCCCTCCATTATAACCAGGAATAAATCCTGTATTCATAAAGGTGTTATAGACAGTGTGCTCAATATATACCGTACTTAGGTGACCTCCACTCTTGATACCTACATAACCCTTGATCTGAGCATTGGCGCTAAAGCAAATAATTAATATAAACCCGAGAAGCAATGATCTCATGTGCATACAAGGAGACTAGAGAGTAACATTAATAGAAATACCTTTTTGAAATCAAAACTGACTTTAGGATATGTACGCAAAACTAACAAATCCTTAATCATGGTATCACAGAGTTTGATTCAATCTCATTTAGTTTCACATATTTAAAATACAGGAGATGCAAGACGAAAACGATGATTTTGATGATTTAGTAGATGAGTATTTCGAAGAATATGATGACGAAGACGAAGATCAAGATTTCCATGACACAACAGGTGATTTAAACCCACGTCTTATTTCTGAATTATAATTTTCTTTGGAGATTCTTTTGGCTAAGTTTGCAGTCGGCAAACAGATGCGACCAGCTCCTGCTGAATCCCCCAGGACCGGAAGGTAGCAAGGGTAAGCAGTTGTAGCGGTGCGACATCTTGTTTGCCTTTTTTTTTGCCTAATTTTAAGCTTTAATTTGTTCTAAATATATAAAACCGAAACAGCATATGAAGTTCTTCATAGATACCGCTAATCTCGCCGAAATTCAAGAAGCATACGACCTAGGTGTATTGGATGGCGTAACTACCAACCCATCATTGATGGCCAAAGAAGGCATCACTGGTGAAGCCAACATTTTGAAACATTATAAAGACATCTGCAACATAGTAGATGACAATGTGAGTGCTGAAGTCATCTCTACAGAATACAATGCTATGCTCAAAGAAGGAAGAGCATTGGCTAAGATTGATGACAAGATTGTGGTGAAAATCCCGATGATCAGAGACGGAGTAAAAGCTATCAGAGCGCTTTCTGATGAAGGTATCCGTACCAACTGTACTTTAATATTCAGTGCAGGCCAAGCAATTCTTGCTGCAAAGGCTGGTGCTTCATTCATCTCCCCTTTCATTGGAAGACTTGATGATATAGGATTTGATGGACTTACTCTTATCGAGCAAATCGTACAGATATTTGACAACTTCGAATTCGAGACAGAAATACTTGCTGCATCTGTTAGAAATAACATGCACTTGATCCAATGTGCAGAAATCGGAGCTGATGTGGTAACATGCCCATTAAGTGTGATCACTGGTCTTTTGAAGCACCCACTTACTGACAGTGGATTGGCGACATTCTTAGCAGATCACAAAAAAGGAAACCAATAAGGTATCTCGTCAGTTGGTTGTAGAAATAGAACATAGCACGATGTACATCATCAAAGTAAAGGGTAAAGCAAAAATCCCAGACTACATCCAATTGCGCGACGATAACTTTGTCTTGATAGCCTACTTCAGAGCAGATCGACCATTGCAAAAAATGGAAAAATATGGTTTGGAAGGCAAAGAAGAAGCTATGAGATCACTTATAGATGGATTACCATTTGGAAAACTCCAAAAGCTAGAAATATAGAAATGACTTTCTCTGATGCGCCTATTGTCACTGTTGCAAATGCAAATATCTTTCAAGATCATGCTACGATACTCAGTGATATTTCTTTCGACATAAGCAAAGGTGAATTTCTTTACTTAGTCGGCAGAACTGGTAGTGGTAAATCATCTCTCATGAAGACGCTCTATGGTGACTTGGAGCTCAGACTCGGCGACATCAATATTGTAGATTATAACATCCGAGGTATAAAAACCTCGGATGTTCCATTTCTACGAAGAAAAATCGGCATCATCTTTCAGGATTTCGAGTTGTTTTACGACAGAAGCGTAGCAGAAAATCTTCTCTTCGTGATGAAAGCAACTGGCTGGAAAGACAATTCCAAAATGAAAAGTAGACTTGCCGAGGTGCTGATGAGAGTGGGTTTAGGCGCTGTTTCCACTAAAATGCCACATCAGCTCAGTGGTGGTGAACAACAACGTGTGGTTATAGCCAGAGCATTGATAAATGAACCACAAATACTCTTCGCTGATGAGCCTACTGGAAACCTTGATCCAGAAGTTTCAGATGGAATCATGAAGCTATTCCTTGAAATCAATAAGAGTGGAACGGCGATCATGATGGCGACTCACAACCATAATTTTATTAAAAAATACCCTGCTCGCATTCTTAAATGCGAAAACGGCAAACTCAAAGATTCCCTGAAGGATAAATTTGAGTTGACCGAATTATACTGAATTATTTGATTTTAGCATCTCCGTAACTCGACTTTATCACAATTTTCCTATTCGAGTCTCCCCCACCTATTTTCGCTTTATATTCTTTCTTGGTATCTTCTTTTGACTCATAATAAAAATTTAGGAGATCAGAATAATCTTTGAGGTTACAAAAGGACATATCGGCTTCTAAATCGGCTTTCATACTTGGATCAAGACCGAGCGAGAGCTGACTAAACTTCCCATAGAATTTGAAGAAGCTTGCATCTTTAGAAAGTATGCCTACCTCAAAATCCGAAGCATAGTTGCTTTCCATATATCCAGATATGTTGATTTTCTCTATTTCAAATTCTGAAAACTGAACATCAGCGGTTATTTCCCCTACTGTATTCATTGAGAAGCTTCCATATTTACTTTCAAGATCAAGACGTTCAAAGTCTCCAATGTTTACTTCCGAAAACTGCTGTTCCATGTCCATGATTTTACCATTCCCCATTTCCAGCTCACCGTATTTGATCAGTACATCAGCATCCACAGTTTCAGCTATAACCCCATTTCCAAACTGTAGATTAAGCTTCAATTTTCCTTTGAAATCTGAGGCTTTCAAGTTGCCAAATTTTATCAACAAGTCGCTATCACCTTTCCGTGACCCAATGAAAGTATCTCCAAATTGATTCTCAACAATTATCGCATTTTCAGCAGGTAATGAGATGCTATAATTGATTTCAAAAGACTCATCCTTGTTGGTGTTCGTATTGTCCCTCAGCTTTGTCTCAAAAGATATCAAGCCACTTGTCTCGATTATTCTGATGTCTATTTTATCCAATAACTGCTGAGCTTTAGAGTCATTCCGGCCTTCTACAAGCACTTCTACATCCACTTTCAACTCAGACTTGTCCCATGTATTCAAATGAATCTTACCGAATGAATTAACC
>JBLIFO010000136.1:0-7699 GCA_047633875.1 Marinoscillum sp.
AAGACTTTCGGTGGGACAGGACTTGGGCTTGCTATCTGTAACAAATTGCTAGCGATGATGGGAAGCCAGTTACAGCTAGAAAGTGAACTTGGCAAGGGAAGCACTTTCTATTTTGATGTGCAATTACCTGTCCTATCTAAAAATAGCGCAGCTCTTAAACGGGTGAATTCTGATGAGAAGGACGACAATTTAGCTGCTCTTCAGGATCAGTTAAAGATACTCATAGCTGAAGATAATAGTGCAAACATGTTGCTGATCAAGATCAGGATCAAAAAGAAATTCCCAAACGTAATATTTTATGAAGCGGAAAATGGGGCAATAGGAGTCGAGCAATTCCAAAAAGTGAAACCCGATATTATTTTCACTGACCTTCAAATGCCTGTTATGAATGGGTTTGATGCGGTAAAAGAGATAAGGAAGATAGAAGGGCTAACGGGAGAAAGTCAATTGAAAAACGGAAATCAAGCGCCCCCTATCCGAACCCCAATCATAGCCATTACAGCCACGACTGT
The DNA here is from genome assembly GCA_047633875.1 of Marinoscillum sp. Classification (GTDB taxonomy): domain Bacteria; phylum Bacteroidota; class Bacteroidia; order Cytophagales; family Cyclobacteriaceae; genus Marinoscillum. The sequence goes on from JBLIFO010000136.1 coordinate 513, forward strand.
AAAAGGTCAAATGGAAGAATGTATCGCTGTAGGCATGGACGATTTTATATCCAAACCTATCGTAGAAGGAGCTCTCGTAAACGCAATTAACAAGTGGTTATTGAAGTATAATGGTTAATCTTTCTGAAGGTTTAGCTATTGTATTATTACTCTTCATACAATTGCCTTGAATGGTATTTAAAGTTCATTATAAAAATGTGTGAATTCAGTTTAAGTCATATTTGCAAAGCAGACAAATGAAATTGTAGCTCGTTTGATGATGACAATAGGGCAACTGAAAGAAGTTAAATTCAACTTTAGAACAAAATGAAGCCATCCACGCAGTACACCAAAAGTGGAAGTATCAATATAGCCTTTCAAGTATTTGGTAAAGGTGCAATTGACTTGGTTTACATCCCGGGTTGGGTTTCTAATATCGACTTGATGTGGGCCTGCCCAGAGCTGGTTGATTTTCTTAACGAACTAGGAAAAATAGCCCGAGTGATCCTTTTTGATAAGCGAGGAACCGGTCTTTCCGATCGTATCGTTGAGCTTTCTACTTTGGAGGAACGCATGGATGATATCCGAGCAGTGATGGATGCTGTCGACTCCAAAAAAGCTGTTCTTTTTGGCCATTCAGAGGGAGGCTCGGTATCTGCATTGTTTGCAGCTACCTATCCCAACAGAACCATCTCACTTATCACTTTTGGAATATTCGCTAAGCGAAAATATGCTAAAGATTATCCTTGGGCTCCTACCGATACTGAAAGACAGGTGGTCTATGACATGATCGACAAGAGTTGGGGAAGTGGAGACATGAACCTAAAGTCTCTTGCGCCCTCCAAGGCCAATGACAAGGTGTTTATGGATTGGTTGGCTAACTATTTTCGCTCTGGAGCCAGCCCCAGTGCCGCGATGGTGCTCACCAAAATGAATACCGAAGTGGATATTATCGACATATTGGGATCTATCAAGGTGCCTACTTTGATCATCCAGCGGACTGGCGATATCGATGTGAAAATTGAAGAAGGAAGGTTCATCGCGGAGCGGATCCCAGAGGCCCGATTTGTAGAGTTAGAAGGAAAAGATCACCTTTTCTGGGTTGGAAATACGATCAAAGTGATTGATGAGATGAAGGCCTTCATTACAAATGTGCAGCCCGAGAAAAGCTACCAAGAACAGCTTTTTACCATTGTGGCAGTACGCGTGATTGCAGGAGATGATTTAAGATATCAAGCGCTTGCGGCTTCTCTTGCAGCGCAGTATAGAGGTGAAATCATATATAACGACCAAAAAGACGTCATCGCCCTTTTTCAAGGACCTAGCAAAGCTGTACACTGTAGTATCGATCTAGTATCGGCAGCCAAAAGCATAGATATGGAACTGGCTGTGGGTATACATATACGAGAAGGATCTTTAGATGAAGCTCATGTCATTCGGGGAGATGCTCATGATTTCATTAATACCATGCTGATGGATTCAAACCCCCATCAAATCTTGGTCACTCAAATGGTGAAAAATCTCCTTTCAGGTGCTGGACTGGTGTTTAAGCAAAAGAAAACTGTGGCTCAAACTCTTAATGCGTCTTCTCTTTTGCTTTATAGCGTTCTCAATCCCACTCATAGCGAGAAACCGAACCCTACTGAAGTGAAAGTGCTACCCAATCGAGATTCCTTCTTGGAAAATGTACTGCAAAGCATAGAAAATCACCTAAGTCATGAGCACTTCGGAGTGGAAAAGCTATGTAGAGAAATAGGTGTGAGCGAGCGACAACTACAACGAAAGCTGAAAGCCATCACCAATAAATCCCCTAATCAATTGATCACATCTGTTCGTCTCCATAGAGCAAAAGAACTACTAAACAATTCGGATTTCAATATTGCTGAGATAGCTTTTAAGACAGGTTTTTCAAGTCCCTCCTACTTCTCCAAATGCTTCAAAAAGGAGTTTGGGCTTAGCCCAACGGAACTGTAAAGCCAACCAAGTAATCTAAATGTCGGAAATATGCTAGAAAAGGAATTTTTAACCGATTTCTGTCGGAATTCTTAGTGTTTTCGTCGGATTAGTGTTATTACAATTGACGTTCCATGGGTTATTTTTGCAAAAACAAAAATGTTAATTAAATGTTTTAGCAGTTGGTGTAAAAATATCTCAGCACTGAGGGTATAACCTTTTAGCTGATTCGAAATCGATTTGTTACTCAAAAAAAAATAAACAATGAAGATAACCAGACTAACAGGAGCTATCCATTTTTTGATCATCCTTACTACAGCTTCATGCGCGTGGGATCAAATGGCGCCAGTTGTTGACTGCTCAGTCAATCCAATAGAGATTGCACCAATTGAAACTACAGATACGGGTTGCGGATCAGCTATAGGTGGCTTTACCGTTTCAGCTTCTGGTGGTGAGGCTCCCTATGAGTTCACCGCCAATTCCCAAACTAACGCAGATGGCGCCTTTCAAGGATTTGATGCAGGAACTTTTTCAGTAAAAGCAACGGACTCAAGAGGCTGTACTGCTGAGTTGAGCGTGACTATCCAAAATCAAAGCGGAGTAAATCTAGATAATCTCGAGACTGTAGAGTCAGGATGTGGATCCTCAGCAGGATCCATCCAAGTATCAGCCTCTGGTGGTGAAGAACCCTATTCCTATAGCCTCAATGATGGTGTTTCTCAGGCAAGCAGCACATTCTCAGGTTTGAGCAACGGCAAATACACGATTATGGTGAATGATCAAAATGGTTGCGAATCAACTAGTTCGGTCGATATTCTTTCAGGAATCAGCTATAACAACACGGTTAAAAATATTATCCAAACCAATTGTGCGATCCCTGGATGTCACAACGGAAGTGTATCGCCAAACTTAAGCACCTTCAGCTCGATTAAATCTAACGCTAACATTATTGAGTCTAGAACGGCTAATAGATCCATGCCGAGCGGACGAACCCTATCACAAACACAGATAGATGCCATAGGGTGCTGGGTAAGTGATGGCGCAATTGACAACTGATTTCTTCAATATTTAATTAAGTTAGATCATGAACAAGACAATATTTATATTTTTCGCGCTCCTTGGTGCCTTGCATCAAGTGTTAGCACAAGGACCACTGATCGACCGCAAAGGTACTGCCTACTTCTTCTCAGAGGCACCACTAGAAGATATAGAAGCTACGAATACGGAGGTTATAGGCGCCTTAGATCTTACAAAAGGCACATTAGCAGTGACGATGTTTATGAAGGGATTTCACTTTGACAAAAGTCTGATGGAAGAGCATTTCAATGAGAACTATATTGAGTCTGAAAAATTTCCGAGAGCAACTTTCAAAGGTGTTATAAGTGATTTCTCAACTTTAGATTTCACTAAAAGTGGAAAAATAGAAGCAGAAGCTAAAGGTGAAATCAATATTCATGGAGTGACGAAACCCTTAACAGCGCCTGTCACCTTTGAAATCTCAACAACCAAATTATCAGCAATTACGGTCTTTAATATTTCAATCGCTGACTTTGATATCGACATCCCTCGATTGGTGATTCAAAACATTGCCGAAGTGGTAGAAGTAAAAGCCTCATTCAATTTCACCAGATAAAGCCATGAGAAAGCATCTATATACCATCCTCATTAGCCTAATCTTCCTAGCGCCACTGTCCGCTCAAGATGATCTATTGGCCAGTTTGGAAGCTGAGCAAGTAGAAGAGAAGAGCTTCGTAGAAGCCACCTTCAAAGGAACGAGAATCATCAATGGACACTCCATCGAAACGCGAAAGAAAGGAGTCATGGACTTTATCATTGCACATAGATTTGGAACGATTGATGGCGGTGCTTATGAGCTTTTTGGATTGGACAATGCATTCGTACGGATAGGTCTGGAATATGCAATCACCGATCAACTTTATGTAGGACTTGGACGTAGCTCATTCGAAAAGACTTTTGATGGCTTTGTGAAGTACCGTTTACTCCGCCAGTCTACAGGTGAGGGAAGTATGCCACTCTCAGTTACTTGGTTGAGTTCTCTGGCCATAAAGACTCAGAAAGATCCAACAACAGACCTGAGTTTTGTAGATAAGCTAGCCAATACGCATCAACTGATGGTAGCGAGGAAACTCAACAGTGCTGTTTCCCTGCAGTTCACCCCTACTTGGGTGCATAGAAACCTAATAGGTATTAATGATCTACGAAATGATATTTTCGCATTGGGTGTAGGTGGACGCGTGAAGCTTTCGCAGCGATTTGCGCTTTCGTTGGAGTATTACAAGCAGTTCCAAAAGCTCAACGACAATACAAAAGACGCAATTGCAATTGGTGTAGACATAGAAACTGGAGGGCACGTTTTTCAACTCCAGTTTACCAACGCCACCTCGATGATCCCAAAAGGGTTCATCTCTGAAACCACCAATGACTTCTTCAAAAATCAAATCCATTTTGGATTTAACATATCACGAACCTTTCAGGTGAATTAAGAAATAATAGTTTTGGTGATGTTCTCTATAGCGGTGAACGAGAGGGTGGCTCTATGAGTCACCCTTTTTTATGCTTGCTGCCAGAATCGTTAAGTTATTATAGAGGGATGGGTCTACTGGTCCGCTGCTCACAGATCTTACCATTTTCATCAAACCTTAGTAAGCTGTTTTATAAAAGGCTATCGCGTTCTTCTTGTTTTCTTCCAAATTCATGACAGAAATTTAAACCATGTCGTTTGAATCTTATACTAAAGTGTTAACAACATGGAGCGCGGCTCCATGCGCACTCAGATGGTTTGAATAAGCGGTCTCATAATAATTTACACCTATTAAATATTTTTTTCAACCCCAGGCAACCATTTGGCAACCTCACTCCGTATGGGGTTTGATTTTAATCTTAAACAGAAAGAAAATGAAAACTTTGAAAACTTTTATCATCGCAATGATTACTGGGGCCACCCTTTATAGCTGCCAGCAAGACGACAATATGGTGAATGACTCTGAAGATATTCTCACCGTCAGCGCCATAGCAGAAGAAGACTTACCTGAGGCTGCACAGAGCTATCTTGCTTCCAATTTCCAAGAAGAATTTGTCACAGCAGCATATGAAATAAATGAAGGAAACGGTGACGTAGCCTACGAAGCGTTTATGACAAACTCCATGAATGTTGTTTTCTCACAGGCCGGAGTGGTTACAGGATTTGGAGATGATGCTAGTCTAGTCAGCTGTGATGGAATGATGAGAGAACGACTGCAAAAAAGACATGAGCGCAGAAAGCATCACGGTGACAGCACCCATGAAGCGCATCATGTACGTATTGAGATCACAGCTTTGCCTGAGGCAGCTCAAGCTTACCTTTCGGATAATTTCGTGGACAGTCTTGTTATAGGCGCTATAAAGGCAGAAAATGAAGAAGACGAGATCTTTTACCACGTTTTAGTAGCTAGAACAGGTATCGTAAGATTTGATGCAGACGGAAACTTCATCGAGCTTAAAGTGCCAAAAATCGTTTGCCCTACTTTCGAAGAAATAGCTCCTGCAGATTTACCTGAAGAAATCTTGACTTACATCTCTACCAACTATCCTAATGCAGTCATCAAAAAAGCAACCAAAGGAACTATCGATGATATCTCAAGGATACATGTGGTATTGGAAAGAGTAGGCGTGCTTGTCTTCACAGAAGAAGGTGAGCTCCTTAGATTCAAACCCTTTAGAAAAAGAAACGGATAATCGAATAATTCAAGTAGGTCTGTGACCTGCTTGAATTATTTTTAAATACCAAATTCTCAATCTAGCCTAGTGACTATCAATATCGAACAGGTAATTAAAGGATGCCAAGCGTTTAAGCGACCTGCTCAAGAAACGTTTTACAAGCATTTTTATCGCTATGCCATGAGTATTTGTATGCCCTACGCCCATTCTGATTTTGAAGCCGAGGAAATAGTCAACGATGGTTTTATGAAGGTTTTCAAAGGAATTGGGACTTACAATACACAGATGCCAGTGAAAGGCTGGCTCAGAAAGACCATGATCAACGCTGCAATAGATCACTACCGATCACAAAAAAAACATTACAACCAACAAGATGTGATGATGATAGCCGATCAAGACGATGAGCACACCAATGTATTGGATGACCTAGCAGTGGAGGACATCATGAAATGTGTTCAAAAATTACCTCAAGCCTATCGCGCAGTGTTCACTCTCTACACCATTGAGGGTTACAAGCATCATGAAATTGCTGACTTATTGGAGATCAATGAAGGCACCTCTAAGTCTAATCTGGCCAAAGCCAAAGCCAAACTGAGAACATTGCTATCAGCACTAAAAAACGATTCGATATGACTAGTTGGGACGATAAATTAAAAGAGAAATTAGATAGCTATGAATACCACAGCGAAGCTGAGGAGCATCAAGTGCAAAATTTTTTCAATCAAATGGATGGTAAAGCATCGGTAAGCACTACCGGGTTTCCATGGATGAAAATAGCTGCGGTGTTATTAGTCACTGTCGGGTTGAGTTGGGTGGTCTATCAGTTTGCAGAAGTGACTATCATCACCGAATTGGCGGAGACCAAAGATCTCATCTTACCAGATGGCTCAGAAATAGCGCTCAATGTGGCTACTGAAGTGAACTACAATCGAATAAGCTGGTATTGGAAAAGAGAAGTGAAGTTAGAAGGTGAAGCTTTCTTCAAAGTAAAAAAAGGAAGCGACTTTGCTGTCCTTTCTGATCTTGGAAGCACCCACGTACTTGGGACCAGTTTCAATATTTTGGCAAGAGCCAACAGCTATGAAGTAAAGTGCTACACTGGAAAAGTGGGTGTGTCTAGCAAAGAATATCAGGTGAAATTGCAACCGGGAGAAGGAGTCATAGTCAACTCCAATCTATCAAGAGAGTCCATCAAGTTTGAAGCAGTAGTACCGGAGTGGACGAAAGGTATGTACACCTACGACAATACTCCTTTGGTAGAAGTATTAGCAGATTTCGAATTAGCTTATGGTATGAAAGTGGTGATTTCCGACGAATGGCTGGACGAAGGTTATACTGGCTACTTCCCCACTAATGATTTGGACAAAGCCTTGAAGTTGGTTTTCGAACCATTGGGACTTACCTATGAGGTTTCGGGTAAAAAGGTAAATGCCAAGTAACCGCTGGTGACAACTATGAATTAATCCTAAATTGCAGTAATAGCTGCTATGTATCGTCTCTTTGCACTTCTTATGATCTTATGTTCAGTTGCATTTGCC
>JBLIFO010000137.1:0-7672 GCA_047633875.1 Marinoscillum sp.
AAAATTGGAAGCTTTCGGATGGTACGATCTCTAAAATATCACACCAATCAATCGGCAGAAAGCAACTCTCAATATTGTGATAGCCATCAGGCTGACGAGCCACCACATTGAGGCCGAGATTGATTTTGGCGTTGGGAAAGGAGATCATTATGATTGAGAATGTAAAATGAAGAATTGAAAATGGAGTTAAGTTTGATCAATTCTCCATTTTCAACTTTCAATAATGTTTTATTTAGCCATTTGCTCAATGATCTCTTCAGAGATCCCAGTGTTTGAATAACCACCATCATGCATTAGGTTTTGCATAGTGATCATTTTACTTAGGTCAGAGAATAAGAAAATGCAATAGTTAGCACAGTCACTAGCCAACGCATTGCCCAGTGGAGCCATTTTATCAGCAAAGTTATAGAACGAGTCAAATCCTCCGATACCAGAACCAGCAGTGGTTTTAGTTGGAGACTGAGAGACCGTATTCACACGTATTTTCTTAGCTTTTCCTAAACGGTAGCCATAACCACGTGCTATTGACTCTAGCACTGCTTTGGCGTCTGCCATGTCTGTATAGAATGGGAACGTACGTTGAGCCGCTACGTAAGAAAGTCCAACAACAGATCCCCACTCGCTAATTGCATCTTGCTTCTCAGCAACATGCATCATCTTATGGAAAGAGAGCGCAGAGATATCTATAGATTTTTGGTACCAGTCATAGTTGAGGTCACCATATGAACGTCCCTTACGGATGTTTGGTGACATGCCTATAGAGTGAAGTACAAAGTCGATTTTACCTCCGAGTATTTCTTGAGATTTTGTAAAAAGGTTTTCCAATTCTTCAACAGAAGTAGCATCTGCAGGGATGATTTCACTGCCAGTCTTCTCTGCTAGTTTGTTGATAGCACCCATACGCATCGCGATAGGAGCATTGGTGAGGGTGAAAGTAGCACCTTCTTCATGTGCGCGTTCAGCCACATGCCATGCGATTGAGTTTTCGTCAAGCGCACCAGATATGATACCTCTTTTTCCTTTTAGTAAGTTGTAGGACATGCTTTGAATTTTTTCCCAAAAATAAGAATAATGGTTTGAACGCACCTTATATGGAACCAAATGAATCGCTTCTTCTTACATTGCCCCTGTCAATCCATGCTTCAAAAAAGCCTCACATGATATTACTTTCAGATTACTGAAATAAAAATCAGCCACGTTCTCCGTAATGATGTATTGGCAACCGAATTTTTCTGCGCTATAGTTTTGAATGCCGTCTTCCAAGTCAATCACCTTAGGATTTTGGACTGCTTTTTTTGTGCATTCTTCATCTACAGATGTCAGATTGATATGGTTTAGCAGAGATTGGATTTTCGTTTTGGCAAGCTTTTGTCCTGATTTCTTACTTGCAAAGTAAAAGGCGATGGCTATACAAGTAGGGGAGGTGGACAATTCGAAATTAGGGCGATCACTCAGGCTGAGAATTTTAGCAGCATAGCTGAAGATTGGGTACTCTTTGTTCAGAACTGCTACCAATACGTTTGCATCCAGAAAGAGCTTCACTTTCTAGATTCGTAGTATTCTGCCTTGTGGGATATTTTCTTTTTGGGCTTGTATTCTGCTTCTCCCTCAGCTACCATATTGACCCAATCGGAGATGGGGAAGTCCTCCAAATTTGAATAACTGTTTTCTGAGATTCTTTTGTAGAGGAACTCTGTAAGTCTAGATAGGCTGATTCCTTGCTTTTCGGCGTATGTCTTGGCTTGGTTGATGATGTCTTTATCGAACTTTAAAGTGACTTTAGCATCCATGATCTTACAATTTTTTTATTATACGTACAAATATAATAATCAATACGTAAAATTAAACTTAGGCCTTATTTTTTTAAAAGCAAATCTCTAGCACTTGCCAAAGCGCCTTCTCCTGGTTGGTCACCACCTATCATTTTGGCGATAGCCAAAAGTCTATCTTCTTCTGCAAGTTTTTTCATTTTACTCACTGATTTGGTACTTGAGTGGTCTTTATACACAAAATAATGAGCGTCTCCACCCGCCGCAAATTGAGGAAGGTGACTTATGGAAATGACCTGATGCCTTTGAGCCATTTGCTTCATCATGTTGATCATCTGGATCGCGATTTCACCAGAAACACCAGTGTCAATTTCATCAAAGATGATGGTAGGCAGAGCCGTTTTGTCAGCAAGTAAGTATTTGATGGCAAAGATTAATCGTGAAAATTCACCACCAGAAGCAACACTTTTCAGTGGTTTGGGTGCCATCCCTTTATTGGCTGAGAAAAGTATCTCTACTAAATCCAATCCAAGAGATGTTGGCTCCACGGGGCTCAGAGAAAACTTCAAGCTGGCATTTTCGATACCTAATTGATGAATGATTTTCTCAATAGCATTGCCTAATGGCTCAGCAAAACTTTTTCTACTCTTGCTTAAAGCAGTCCCAGTTTGGTGTAGTTTCTTGGAGCATTCTGCTAAGTCTTTCTCCGCTCTTTTGATCTCTTTGTCAATGTTGACAATCTGATCTAATTCGGTATCCAGCTGCGCTTGGATTGCCTCCAATTCCGCAATTGTTTTTACCTGATGCTTCTGCAAAAGTCTATTGATCAAGTCTACACGCTCGGAAAGTATGGCAAGCCTCTCTGGATCAAGTTCTACTCTATCTTGCTCTTTACGGATGTCATTGGCTATATCATCTATCTCAGCGCTTGCTCCAGCGAGGCGTTCGTGGATCTCATTGAGGTTTTTAGAAAAACCTTTCATTGTAGAGAGGACAGGGATCGCTTCTTTTAGTTGATTGATGACGGAAGTTTCGGATTCATCCAGCAGACCACTGAGTAGGGTAAGGTTTTGTTTGATTTCTTCAGCATTTGCCAACACCTCGAGTTCCTCTTCGAGTACTTCTAAGTTTTCTCCTTTCAGATTTGCGCTTATTAGCTCATCAAGAAGAAACTGCTTGAAACCAGTCTCTTTACTAGAAGCTTTGGCCTGTGAAGTCAATTCTTTTAGAAGCTTATCTGCTTGTCGGAAGGACTTGTAGCTAGACTGATAGGCGTCTATTAATACTTGATGATCAGCGTAAGTGTCTAAAATGGATTGTTGGTAGGCATTGGTGCCAAGCTGGAGTGACTCATGCTGAGAATGGATATCCAGAAGACTAGCTCCCAAATCCTTCAAAACATCTAAAGTGACAGGCGTATCATTGATGAAAGCTCGTGATTTACCGGTAGGGCTGATTTCACGGCGAATGATACATTCACTATCATAATCCAACTCCTCTTTTTCGAAAAAATCTTTGAGTTTGTAGCTACTCACGTCAAACTTCGCTTCCACCACACATTTCTCCTCTTCAGAAAAAAGCGCCTTAGTATCGGCACGATTGCCAAGTAGCAAGCCTACAGCACCGAGCATGATGGACTTACCAGCCCCTGTCTCACCTGTGATAATGTTGAGATGCGGAGAGGGCGTCATTTCAAGACGCTCTATCAGTGCGTAATTATTGATGCTAAGTGATGTGATCATGTATTCAATTGACCTTTTCTTCTGCCCAGATTTCGAAAATCTCAGCGAAGGGCAAATGTAATATATGACCTTTAGTATTTATGGATTTTACTACCTCCGATTTGATTTCCAGCGGACGCACCAAAAAGACAGATGCGTTTTTCATGATGAAACTAAGGTATCGGTTGTCTTGCAAATAATCTTGAATGGATCCCTTTTCAACTAAGATCTGACGCTTAGCCACTACTCAATTATTTTTTTGAAGGTGTCCATTTTGCTTGGATCAAGCTTGGCTAATATGTCGTAGGCTTGCTTTTTCTGATTTGGTGTGGCTTCCTTGAAGATTTGGGTTAACTCATCGGCCTTTGCATCTATGAAACTAATTGTGAGAATAGATCTTGGTCTAGATTTATTGGCCATTTCTACACCTTTCAAGCCTACAAGAATGCTTTCCCTAGCTTCTTCAGGCGTCTCTATGAACGTGTCCATGCCCTTGATGTGATAGGAATAATATGCTTTGCGCAAAGGCTCAAAATTAGCTCCCATGAGATTTTCACTCAACCAATATCTGTTTCTAACGCTATTGAACTGTGACCAACCAGAGTAATTGGAGTTTTGTGCATTTGACACAATTTGATTGGCAATCTGAAAATACTTGGTGCCACCTAACTCAGAATATGAATCATAATCCAACCCGATGATAGTGTAGGCATAATAAGCTAAAAGAGAAGTTATATTGCTGGTAAATGAGTTTTCATTAAACTGCAATGGCTGAGATTGCAAATAATCAAATTGCCAATCTCTATCTGCGAAGTTGAATACGACCGACTCGTAGCTAGTATTATAAACAGGCCTAGAAGAAAGTATTTGAACGGAGGCGCCCCATTTTCCAGAAGTTGGATTTGACTCGTTTGGGTCGAGGGTTAAGATGACGTTGCAATTGATGCGCTCTTCAGCGCTGAATTCATCATCTGTCCATTTTCTATTGTTTAGAAACTGCGAAAAAGCAGTTTCCATATCAGTGAAGATGGCTCGCTCGGTAGTCTGTATCTGATCGGGATTTATGACCACACGACAGCTAAGCTCTTGGGAGAAAGCCAATGAAGAGAAAAAGATCAATATGATCAGCAAGTATTTATGCATTCAGGGCGTCTTGGATAATTTGTACCAAATCTTTAGCGACAGCTTCTTTGTTCTTCAACTCAAAATGCGTGGCATTATTATGCTTATCAAATACAGATATTTGGTTGGTGTCATGCGCAAAGCCAGCACCTTCGTTTTGCAATGAATTCAAAACGATAAAATCGAAATTCTTTCGTTTCAATTTACCAAGTGCATTTTCTGTTTCGTTATCTGTTTCAAGTGCAAAACCCACATTAAGCTGCTTTTGCTTCAATTGACCCAATTCGAATGCAATGTCTGGATTTGGCACAAGTGTCAATTCGAGGTTCTGGTCCCTCTTTTTGATTTTTGAATCAGAAATCTCTTTTGGACGGTAGTCCGCAACTGCCGCCGCAAAAATGGCAACATCCGAAGCGTTGAATACAGCTTTAGCGGCATCTAGCATTTCCATTGCTGACTTAATCTTCGTAATCTTGATATTGGGATGATTTGGAAGACTTGCTACTGGTCCAGTTATAAACTCAACTGAAGCACCTCGTCTTGCTAATTCCATTGCAATGGCTTTGCCCATCTTACCAGTGCTATGGTTACCAATGAATCTTACTGGGTCAATCGCTTCATTAGTAGGGCCAGAGGTGATCAACACTTTTCTGCCCGCCAATACATTTGATTCAGTAAAATGCTCTTGAATGCGTTCTATTAGTGTTTCGGGTTCTGCCATTCTTCCTTCTCCTGTAAGCCCACTTGCCAACTCTCCAAAGGCTGCTTCTATAATGATATTGCCGTTGGTCTGTAGTGTATGGAGATTCTTCTTAGTGGTAGGGTGCTGGTACATATCCAGATCCATAGCAGGACACACCATCACTGGGCATTTGGCAGAGAGGTAAGTTGCTGTCACTAAATTGTCACATCCACCATTGGCAAACTTAGAAAGTGTGTTTGCGCTCATAGGCGCCACTATCATTAGATCTGCCCATAGGCCAAGATTCACATGATTGTTCCAAGTCCCATTCTCACCATAGAATGTGTTAAATACTGGGTTTTTGGAGACTGTAGCCAGTGTGAGAGGCGTGATAAAGTGGGTTGCACTTTCAGTCATTATGACTTTCACCTCTGCACCTGCTTTTACAAGTAAGCGCACAAAAAAAGCGGTTTTGTAAGCCGCTATTGAGCCACAAACCGCTAAAAGTATTTTTTTTCCGACTAGCATAGTCGGGGAATTAAGCTACCTCTTCGTCCGCTTTTCTGAAAGAAATCTTTCCTTCCATGAATTCTTCTATCGCTACAGTACTTGGTTTTGGCATGCGCTCATAGAATTTAGATATTTCTATCTGCTCTCTGTTTTCGAAAATCTCTTCAAGATTATCTACAGAAGAAGCAAACTCAGCAAGCTTAGAGCTCAACTCTTCTTTTTGCTGTGCTGCAATTTGTCTAGCTCTTTTGCCTATCACAGCAATAGATTCATAGATATTGCCTGTTGGTTCAGCTATTTTTTCGTTATCTCTCGTGATAATAGATGCGCTTGTAGCCATGGTGTTTTATTTGTTCTTATTTCGATCGGCAAAGATAGCTAATTGTTCTATGCTATCCGCATAATAATCTTCAGCTTGTTTGACGAATTTGCTATTAGGGTATCGGTCTATAAATGTTTCGTAAAGTTCGAGAACCTGTTGATAGCGTTCTTCTTGTACAGTTGTTATTGATACTTCTGCCAATTGGTAAGCAGTCTCAATTCCCAAAAACGTCAATTCTTCTCGATATTTTGAATCTGGATAGTCATATTGAAAGTTCTTAATTGCGATCAATGCCGCCTTGTAGCGCCGCAGATTATGATAAAGTTTCGAGTTTTCATATGCTTTAAACTCTAGCTTTCTCTGAAGCTCATCTATCAAAGCGTCACCATCCTTAGCATATTTCGAGTTTGGATATTTGTTGAGGAAATTTTGAAGAGCGGCTAGTGCTTCATATGTGCTTGTTTGATCTAGACTAGCTTGTGGAGATTGCTTATAAAGTGAATAGGCGTCCATATAGGCTGCTTCCTCCACGTATTCACTTCTTCCGTAGATGTCTGTGAAAAGCTTAAAATAATGGGAACTAAGTATGAATTGATCTTGGTAGAAATAGGTGTAAGCATATATGAAGTTTGCCTTTTCGGATTCTTCAGTACCGCGTATTATTGGTAAAATATCTTCCAGTAAAGCATTCGAGCGGAAATAGTCTTTCTCCTCATAGTAATCCAGCGCTGCTGCATACTTCACTTTCCAATCTGTACTTTTTTGAATTTTCCTAAACTTGCTACAGGACATAGCCGTCACCAGCAACAGTAAAAGGATAAAATTCTTCAACACTAACTTCATATTTTCAAAATTGACCGCAAACTTAATCGTTTCGAATTGTTATTACTTAAGGTCCGCCATCCTTCTTGATTTTAACTTCTCTGGAATTCGGTAATCCTTTTTTAGGACTTTCAAGTGTACGTTTTGGCTCGTTATTCTTTGGAGCCTTTTGCGATGTTGGTTTAACTGATTTAAAAGTCGGTTTATTGTCCTTTGAATTAGGAATGGAATCATTTTCTAAACTCACTTCTTTCCTTCGAATGCTATCAGTCTCCATAAAATCCAGATTAAGATAGGGAGCCAAATCAAATAATTCGGGTCGCTCATTTTCTCTCCAAGCAAACCCCTCTAATATTTGAATATCCTTTGTGAGCTCATGTGGAGGGATAAACTTTGCCTCTGGATTGGTGTAGACTGAAAAGCTTGACAACTTTTGATCTTGAAAACGAATCTGCATTGACGCACAAAATATTTTGTTCATCCCCATTAACACAGAATCCCCTTCTTCAAGAGCGAAATAGAGTATTTCCCCATTTCCATTGACGTCAATACGGTCTATTTCATTCCCCTCAAAATAGGTAATCATGTTTCGTCCTTTGATCTGGTTGTAGTTTTCTATTGAGTCTTCCGATATTAAAAAGGCATTTGAAAGTAGATTCATGCGCTTCATTTCATCTTCTGAGACTTCAATACTGATAGTATCTGAAGTGATTTGATTTTGATT
>JBLIFO010000138.1:0-7661 GCA_047633875.1 Marinoscillum sp.
GCCTATACTACAGAATCAAATCAACTGAAATTGAACTTTTGATTTTTTGGGATACCCGACAAGATCCAGATAATCTAAATTTTTAATCCGCCCTGCACTCGCTCGGTTGTTCGTGTCCGACTAGGACGAGTGGGAGAAATTAAAAGGGCATCCTGCCCGATTTACAGCAACCTTTAAAGTCACAGGCTATGGTGATATTAATTACTCACTATAGGATTTACCCCTCCTATGTCATACCGGTTTATGTAGCAAAGCGAAGTAATACCGGTATCTTTTTGCTACCCACACAAGGCCCATTATAAGATTCCGGTATTTAGCCTCATTTCATTCGACTAAAACCGGAATGACGTAATAAAAAAGGACATCAGGCGATTTTACCCTAACCTCTTCCTCGTTTAGCGGAGCGTAACGAGGAAGTCTTACTTTTAGCGTTTACAACGCGGAGATTTTCCCTCCTCAGTCAATCACAGAGGACTCTGAAGAAAGCAGTTTTTATTTGATCGCATGAAATGCAGGTGCCTTTAAAGTTTGACTTGCTTTTGATATCCCATGTCTTGTTGCAACCTCCTGCCATTGACTCACAGCTTTTTTTACATGCGTTACTATATCACTGGCTTGCTCTTGATCAAGGCGGAAGTATTCATGCACTTCCATTGCCAAATCAATAGCTAAAGAATTATCGTCCTCCGAAATATTTAATTTCAGACCTGTACCAGTCTCTACTGGATTGATATCATAGGCTGGCGATAAATGCCATCCGCCATTGGCCAACAAGAAGCCATGATTCCTAAGGTGATCATCAGTATTGGAAACGCAGATATTGAATACAATCCTTCTCCATAGCTCATGCAAATCCTTTTCAACATTTGCTCCATGATTTGTAATAAAATCCACAAGTTCAAGATAGCTAGCCCCTATTGAGGCATCCGCACCATCGATATAACCCAGCTGTGTCATTGCAGAAGCGAAGTGAATGCGCTTACCATCTGCCGTTCGGTCAAACCTCTTGGTCAAAAATGTATGGTGATTACTGGAGAATTTCTTTACTTGGCATTCTGCCATATTGATACCCGCGGCAAGTGCTAACTTATAGGTGACAATTTCCCATGCACCAATATCTCCTTCATCACTTTTACTTGGAAACTTTGCGATCCATAGCTGATTATCTCCATCCAAAACACTTGCTTTTGGTCTCGCACCTCCAAGAGAAGATCCAGGGTTGACTAACATATTTAACCACTGCAAGTACTCAGGGTCCTCAATTGCATCATCCTCTTCAAGCTTCAAGCTGATTTGCTCTAGCTCCCTAAGAGATGTCCATGGGGGACTCGCTTGATGTTCATCATTATTTAAAAATGGACCATTCGGATCTAACTTGAATCTAAGGCCACCCATGCGGTGTGCATCATAAACACCTAGTAGGTAATCGGTCTCGAAGAGTTTATTGCGAGTTCGCTTCTCCAATCTAGCTTTAGCAGCTTCTCTTCGCTGCATGAGCACTCTTCCCCATCGATCAGGCGAAGAATCGAGAAACAGACCAAAGTTGAACTTATCATTATCACTGAGGTATTGAGGGCCTGTGTAAAGTTGGAGATCTGGATCTAACGCCTGTAGAAATCCTGACGACAACCAGTTCTTATCATATTCAAAAGAAAAAATCTCCTTGCCTCTAAGTCTTTCCGAAGCTAAGACTCCCATGAGTTTTGTTCCTGCAACTTCTAGCCAATCTGCGTAAACATATATTTCTCTTTTTGCCATGGCTATTTCTGCTTTGGAGCGCGTTCCTTTGTTGAGAGACCTGCATCCTGCAATTTCCTGCCTAGTTCATCGTCTTTAGCAAGCAGTAAAAAATCCCTTTCCAGACCCAGCACTTTCAGCACATTTAGATAATGTCCCATAGCTACTGATGGCTTTCCTTGCTCAATAGATATAAGTGTACTTCTTCCTATTCCGGCTCGCTCTGCCAACATCTCACCGCTAAGCTTTCTTCTTAGTCTTGCTAGCTTAATTTGTTCTCCTACCACCTCGATAATTTGGCGTGTTTTAGGAAGAAGTATGGCACGTTTATTATCCATAATGTTTATTATTATAAACAAATATATAACATATTGCTTGACTTAATAAACTTTATAATCAAAAGACTCAAATAGGATTTACATAATACCCAACATTATCACAAGCACTTAAGCCTCCATTACAAACAATCATTCCTAACCTCGTCCTCGTTTAGGGCAGCGTAATGAGGATGCCTTACTTTTAGCGTTTACAACATGACAGATTTTCCATCCTCATAGTGACTCGCAGAGGGCTCCTGCACTGGCTCGGTTGTTCGTGTCCGGCTAGGACGAGTGAACGGTATTAAAAGGACATCCTGCCCAGTTTTCAATAACCTTTAAAGTCACAGGCTATGGTGATATTAATTACTCAATGTAGAATTTAACCCTCCTATGTCATACCGGTTTATGTAGCACAGCGAAGTAATACCGGTATCTTTTTGCTACCCACACAAGGCCCATTATAAGATTCCGGTATTTAGCCTCATTTCATTCGCCTAAAACCGGAATGACGTCAAAAGAACATGCATATCACGCTATTTCTCCTACAACTTCTAAAAATTTTCTATTAATTCTTAAAAACAGAAACATATCAACAACTTCTCCCGTATCATTAATTCTTAAAAGAAGAAAGATATACTATGAAAGGCTTTATTGGAGAATTTGAAGAGCTCGTACTACTCACTATTTGCAACCTGAATAAAGAAGCATATGGTGTTGCTATATTGAATGACATCATCGAAAGGGCAAATAGAAAACTGAGTATAGGCGCACTGCACTCTACCCTTACAAGACTCGAGGAAAAAGGCTACATCACTTCATACATGGGTGAACCAACAAATGAGCGAGGCGGTAGAAGAAAACGATACTTCGAGCCCACGCAGAGCGCCATCCAAGAATTAAACAATATGAAAGCACTGAGAGACGAACTTTGGGCTGGATCTAAAGTAAACCTCTCGCTGTAATGAAAGCTAGTAACCAACACCCACCAAAACTGGCTGACCGATTGCTACAATGGTTTGCCGGGACTGCTTACATGGAAGATTTATTGGGCGATTTGGCGGAAGCCTACTCCATAGATCATTCCCAAAAAGGAAAGCTCAAAGCCGACATGATCTATTGGAAGCATGTGCTGTCGATTATCTTTTCTTATGCCCTAAGCAAGCGCAAAAAGAATGCCTCCTACTCGTCTTATTTTGCATCCAATTCTTTCGCCATGTTTGGGAATTATTTCAAAATCGCCATTCGCAATTTCGCAAAGCAAAAGCTTTTCACCTCACTCAATATCGTAGGTCTTGCACTGGGTATGAGTGTTTGTTTACTCGCTCTTTCTATCGCGGTAGCTATTTACAGATCTGATGATTTTCATGAGCACAAAGACCGAATTTATCAAATCAATACGTCCATTGCTGATAAAGAAACCTCGAAAGACTATGCTTCTACATTCAATGCATTTGGGTCTCACCTTGAGGATAATTATCCCTTTGTAGAGGAAGTACTCAAAATCAAAACAGGCTTCAGTCCAGAAATCGAGCATCGAGGCAATAAGATGAATTTCCGGGGATATTTCGCTGGTCCCAATTTCTTTGATGTCTTCAGCTTTGAAATGCTCAACGGCAATCCGTCAACTGCACTCGCTGAACCTTACAGCGTGGTAATCACTGAGAAAGTTGCAGAGCGCTTATTCTTAGATGAAAATCCAATTGGTCAAATTCTAGAAACGGACTATGGGACTTTCTATATCACAGGGGTCATGAAAGACCTCAAACAAACACATTTATGGTTTGAGATGCTCACCTCCTATGGGACCTATGAGCTTATAGAAAAGTCCGATTTGAAGAATGACTGGGTGAACTATAGAAATAACTATGTCTATGCAATGTTGCAGGAAGGCACGGAAAAAGAGCAATTGACTGAGGCGCTTACGCAAATCAGCACAAAAGCTTCTGAGTTCAATCCTAATAAGCAAATCATTATTGAGTCTATAGCGCTTGATCAGGTAGTTCCTCGATGGAACATTAGCAATGCCATTGGTATTGGTTGGGACCAACCTTCGATGATTTTCTTTTTCACCATCGGTCTGCTGGTGCTACTGCCTGCAGTATTCAACTACACCAACTTGTCCATAGCGAGGGCACTCAAACGGGGCAAGGAAATCGGGATTAGAAAAGTGGTGGGTGCCGTAAAATGGCAAATTAAGCTGCAGTTTATTGTAGAAACGATCATTTTGAGCATGATCGCATTGTTCGCTTCCTTCGTGATATTCATTCCCGCCAAGGCCGAGTTGTTCAATATGATCATCGCCGCAGAGGTGCTGGACACCTCCATGGGGTTTGCCCAAATTACCGTATTTCTACTCTTTGGCATTTTGATAGGCGTACTGGCTGGTATCTTCCCTGCACAGTTTTTCGCCAAGCTCAATCCCGTAGACACCATCAAAGGCAAAATGAAGAATGGATCGAGCAATGTGTCTGGCGTTCGGAAAGGACTCTTTGTCTTTCAATTCTTCCTTTCTATGGTTTTCATTATTGGCGTAGCAACTATTTTTCGCCAATACAGCCACGTAATGAATAACAATCATGGGTTTCAGTCGAACAATATATTGGCCGTTCCATTCAAGACTTTGGATAAACAATTGGTCATGAATGAATTGGGTAATCATCCTGATGTGAAAGGAATTACCTCCTCGTCCAACTTACCGGGTATTCCGCTGATGAACTATTCATGGATCACTTCCAATGATGTGGATTCCATACAGGTAAATGAGGTATATATCGGAGATGACTTTATCAGAAACATGGAAATGGAAGACCACTGGGGTGAAGTTTCTAATCTTAGGATGTCATCCAAAAACGAAGAATCCGTGCTTGTTAATGAAGAATTTATGCGGTCAATCGCGGTATTTAATACCCAAAAAGACAGTCTTTCTTTTACGCTAGAGGATGGCACCAAATGCCGCATTGCTGGAATCATGAAGAATATCAATTACGAGCCATTGAATCAATCCATAAGACCGCTAATATTTCGATATTCACTTGCGAAGAGTAACTACGCGCTTCTTACTATCAGCTCTCCAAACATCAAAAAGACGATCAACGATCTGGACAATATTTGGAGTGGGATTGACCAAAAATCACATTTTGAAGGGACATTTCTCAATGATGAAATAGAGAAAGCATACAAGTTCCTAACGGTACAAATCAAGATTTTCAGTTTCTTAAGTGCCTTGGCAATCACCATCTCGTGTCTAGGACTATTGGGAATGGTGTCGTACACCACAGAAAACAGAACCAAGGAAATCGCCATAAGAAAAATCATGGGCGCTACCAATGGCAGTCTTTATATGCTGCTAACTAAAGATTTTGTAAAGCTCATTCTTATCTCTTCGGCCATCGCCATTCCATTCTCCTACATCTTCTATGATAAAATGTTCCTTTATATGCTCATCAGATATGGAACAGGGCTAGGTGTGATTGAGGTTGTAGTCAGTATGCTCTTTCTATTCTTCGTTGGGTTTGCCTCTATATTTTGGCAGACTTCTAAAGTGGCCAGAGCCAATCCTGCTGGGAATTTGAGATATGAGTGAAAGTTGGCTGCCGAACGGACAAAGTGCCTTACAGATGATAAACTCAAATCAGTATCTTCTATTCATTCTCAACACGAAAAGCTATGGGATTTAAGAAATTGATTCGATAAATTTGATATTATGGAACATCTTAACACAATTGCAAATCAGCTGACCCCTGACTCAACGTTAGAGGATGTGTATGAGCAACTTGCCTTACTAGCCGACATAGAGAAATACGAACAGGACGAAAAAGCAAATAGAGTTTTCTCGATATCAGCAGTTAAGGATAAACTCAACGCATGGGTAAAGTAGTCTTGACCAAGACGGCACTCAACCAACTGGAAAGAATTGTGAAATATATCTCGGACGAAAGAAGCAAGTCTTACTAATCACTGCTCAGAGTCCTCTGCGATTGACTCGGAGTAAAAGCCACGCTCTCGGTCTATCGAGTGAGAGATATAAAAGGGCACCCTGCCAGAATATAACAACCCATTAAACCTTAGGCTTTCGAAATATTAATTACTTGGCATAGCTGAGCAATTGCGTAGGAGTTTACTCCTCCATCGTCATATCGGTTTTTGTAGTGCAGCGAAGTAATACCGGTATCTTTTTGCTACCCACACAAGGCACAATATAAGATTCCGGTACTTAGCCTCATTTCATTCATCCAAAACGGGAATGACGGAAAATGTAGATACAATTACGAAAAACCTATTTCACGAAAGCGTAAAACGCTCTATCATATCGACATGCTCTGGATATAAATCAAGAAGCTCTTTTTGTGTGCTTAAATGAAAGTCCTCAAAATCAAAACCAGGACTTACTGTGCAGCCCATCAGGCAATAGGAAGATTTATCTACTAACTCCGCAGCAAAAATGGATCGTTTGGGAAGCAAAATTTGAGGTAAATCACCCTCTTCCAAATCAAGCCCGAGTCGCTCTGTTCTTAGTTTACCATCTTCTATGATGTAAACTAGTAGCGAACCACCTGCATGAAAATGCCAGAGCTCATCTGAGTCTAGCCAATGGAAATGTGACTTTTGTTCCTTATTCAGCAAGAAGTAAATACTTGTTTTCAGATTGCGAGTACCGCCATCTAGAAGCTGAGTTAAAGATTCGCTTCTAAAAGTCTCACGAAAGTATCCGCCTTCGGGATGCACTTCTAATTGAAGCTTTTCTACCCAATATGCTCCGTTTTGCTCGGCCATTTAGAAGAGCTTTGCAGAAAGGACAGTTTCGCGTTTCACTCGGTAAAATTCCTTGTGAATATTGAAAGGCTTCTCTTCTCCTGGTATCACTTGCTCGAAAGAACCATTTTCTTTCATTTCGTACACATTGACATTGTCTTTGAGATTGTAAGACAGCAAATTGATGGCTTGCTGCTTCAGGAATGGATCATTGATTTTGAACAAAGACTCCAAGCGACGATCAAAAGACCGAACCATCATATCGGCACTGCCAGAGTAAACCAGAGGATTCCCGTCATTGTGAAAATAAAAAATTCGGCTATGCTCTAAGTAATCCCCTACAATAGATCGTACGGTAATGTTTTCACTAAGTCCCGGTCTACCTGGTCTTAGACAGCAGATGCCCCGCACAATCAACTTAATAGTAACACCAGCTTGAGATGCCGCATACATTGCTGTAATGGTGTCAATATCCTGTAACGAATTCATTTTGATCACAATCCCTGAGGGTTTTCCCTCGCGAGCATTCGTCTCTTCCTGTCGGATCAATTCGATCAAACGCGTACGCATTTCTCGAGGTGCGGTGATGAGGTTTTCATAGCCATTCGGGATCGAGTGACCTGTGATTACATTGAAGAACTCTTGCACGTCATTGGCGTATGCCTCGTCCGAACTCAAGAGACCTATATCCGTGTAAAGTCTAGAAGTATCCTCGTTGTAATTTCCGCTGGACATGTGTACAAACCGCTTCACCTTCTCCCCGTCTCTTCGGACAATCAGAAGGAGCTTGGTATGAGTTTTCAATGAGCCAACACCATAAATTACAAAGCAACCAGCACGTTGTAGACGCTG
>JBLIFO010000139.1:0-7646 GCA_047633875.1 Marinoscillum sp.
GGCTACCAGACGGATATTCCACGGAAGCCTCCTACCCTGTACTCTATATGCACGACGGTAAAATGCTATTTGACAGTACCTCCACTTGGAATGGTCTGGAATGGGGCATGGATGAAGCGTTGGGCAAGCTGATCCGCAACAAAGAAATTCCTCCTTGTATCCTCATAGCAATTTGGAATGTGCCTGAAGAACGTAAACCAGATTATTGCCCACAAAAGCCTTTTCTAGCTTTACCTTCAGAAGTTCAGGATTCGCTTTATTCATTGGAGAGATACGGACAAAAGCTTTTTAATAAGGAAGTAGAATCTGACGATTATTTGAAGTTTATCGTGAATGAACTCAAGCCGTTCATTGATGCAAAGTACCCTACTAAGAGCGATCGAGACAACACCTATATCATGGGATCCAGCATGGGTGGATTAATCTCTATGTACGCATTTTTTGAATACCCAGAAATCTTCGGTGGAGCAGCCTGCCTATCTACACATTGGACACTAGGCTATGCTTCTACCGATGAGATTCCTGAAAGCTTCCGCCAATACATACTAGCCAGAGCACCCCTCATCACAGGTCGCAAGCTTTACATGGATCACGGCACCACTACCCTGGACGCGCTTTATCCGCCCTATCAAAAACTCCTTGACGATGCTTTGAAGCCTTTTGATTTTTCTCCTCAGACCTACCAAAGTAGAATATATGAAGGCGCTGCACATAGTGAAGTGGATTGGGGCCTCCGGATAGATATGCCACTGATGTTTCTATTCAGAAAATAGAAAGCTAACACCACGCTCTGAATAGAGGATCATAATTCACTATTAAAGAGGTCTATTTAATAAAAAACACTTCTGATATGGAGCGGCGTTTCCTTCTGATTGTAAACAGCTGAAAATAGAAATTATACTCACGATCAATTTGCTAATCGAAATCCTCACTTTTGGATTCAATCTGCACAATTTCCCCGTTCTCTATTTCTTCTTTGAGATTGAGGGCTCCGCTAAACACCCATGGATGTTTTCGCTCAAGTTATCGCTCTTTCCCTGGCTTTAGTTGTATCGTTTTCACGTTGTAAAACTATAAGCTAAAACCTTATCCATTGTAAGTATCCTCCGAAGCTTGCTAACCAATTGAAAATGATGAGCTAGGGTCTGCTATGGTCCCCAAACATTCAGTAACATCATTGATCTGTTTCTATTCATCTCATTTTTCTGCCTTTTCATCTATTAATGCTCATTATTGATAAATCAAATAAATAATTTACTAGTCTTAGACTTACATAAAGTGTCAATGTGTATTCGGTTTTTTAAAAGTGTTTTTCTGTATTGCTTATTATTGAGCTGTTTCTTTGGCAAATCGCAAGAGTTAAGTGAATACCCAAATGAAAATGCACTTGCGCTGGTTAGGTTCCTCAATTCAGGAAGTGGAGCTCTGGTTGTCGAAGATTCACTACCCTATTATCTCAATACCGTAAGATTTGAACCGCTAATTGTGCAAGAAAAATTGTTGCTAGATGCTAATTTGGCTGAAGGAAATAAAATCAATGCTCTTGCTAATTTTGAAAACCTTGCAGAAATAAGCCTTCGGGCAGGACGCGGTTCAGAAAATAAAGATTATTTATTGCGGGCACTACGGCTAGCAGAGGAATTAGACCTTACAGATAAACGTGCTTGGATCAATGCAAAGCTCGGTCACAATACACGTCTGGGTGATGTTCAATCGACTTATAAGCAGTACTATATTGAAGCACTAGAGCTTTTTGCTCGAATGGACGACCCGTTGAGTAAAGCGGAATCATCCTACATCAATGCGCTCCTTTCTGAATCAGATGATAATGCTGTGGGATTTTTAGAGGAGGGAATAAAGCTTTTGGAAAATGAAAAAGACTCACAATATCAATTTGAAGCTTCATCCGAGACATTGGCAAAGCTTCAAAATAGTCTAGCGTATTATGTCAAAGATCCAAAACGGAAACTTGAAGCATATCTCGCTGCTATCGCAGCTGCAGAAACGGCAAAGGACAGTATTGCACTCTCCTTTTATTACAACAATGCGGGCTTCGTCTATTTTAAGGCGGGACAATATGATGCTTCACTTCCTTGGTATTTCAAAGCTCTGAATGTCTCTCTAGGCGCTAGTTTCAAAGGCCTGGTTCGAAACTCGCTGAATAATATAGCCAATAGTTATCGCGGGCTTAATCAATGGAAAACAGCATTTGAGTACAATGAAGCCTCAAGCTATCTCACCACTTCTATAGTCAATGACAGTTTTGATGAGCAGATGCTCCAAAATCGAGTCACCTATGAGCTAGATAAATCGGAATTAGAAAAAAATCTTTTACTAAAAGATCAACTTCTCAAACGTCGACAAAATCTAATTTTATTGTTGATCTCTGCGCTATTACTAGCCCTAATTTTACTTGCGGCTTTTGCAATCTGGAAAATCCGAAGATCCAATGCATTACTTGAACAGCAAGCCAAAAAACTAAAAGAACTTGATCAAGTCAAGTCACGCTTTTTTGCGAATATTTCGCATGAGCTAAAAACACCATTATCACTAATTATGGCTCCTGTGCAAGGACTACTGGAAGAATTGGATGGCGATAATCCAACACGTGAAAAGCTAGAAATAGTGCAAAGAAACAGTGGCCACCTTCACGAACTAATCAATGAAATATTGGACTTGGCGAGACTGGAAGCAGGCAAGCTCACAGTGACTTTAAATCCTCTAGATCTAATAGATACCATCAAAGAAGCCCTTTCGTCCTACCAATGGCAATTGAGTGAAAACAAAGTCAATCTTGAAATAAAGAATGAAATGAACCTCAACAGCTGTATGCTAGATG
Source organism: Marinoscillum sp. (assembly GCA_047633875.1). Taxonomy (GTDB): domain Bacteria; phylum Bacteroidota; class Bacteroidia; order Cytophagales; family Cyclobacteriaceae; genus Marinoscillum. The sequence continues at coordinate 2,840 of JBLIFO010000139.1, forward strand.
AGAAGAAGTTTTTGAAAGTATTTAACAACTTGATGTCAAATGCTGTAAAGTATACACCTACTGGTGGTAAGATCAGAATAACAATCAAGAACTCAAATCAAGGCCAACTTTCCATCTCGGTTTTCAATACTGGTGAAGTCATTCCAAGTGAGGACCTTCTCTATATTTTCAATCGATATTTTCAATCGAACATAGCCAGCAAAAAGGCTGAAGGAGGCACAGGCATAGGACTTGCTTTAGCGAAAGAATTGACAGAACTCATGGGAGGGACACTGAGTGTCAAAAACCACCCAGGACTTGGCGTAGAATTCTCTATCGTCTTGCCATTAACCAAACTAACTGAAATTTCAATTCCAACTGCGGAAATAGAAACTCGACCAATAGGCCAGCCTGTTCTTTCTTTGGATATTGTGGATGTTCTTTCACGGTATCAATCTACATTCAAAGTTGAAAAGCCAGTCTTGCTTTTAGCTGAAGATCACCCAGAAATGCGACAATTTATCGCTGAGATGATGAAGGAGCATTTTGAGGTAATTGAAGCGAGGAATGGAAAGGAAGCTTATCAGCTCCTGCAGAAATACCCTATTGATATGGTGATCTCTGACGTGATGATGCCAGTGATGGATGGCTTTGAACTACTTAGCCAGATAAAGAGTGATGTAGAACTGAGAAACCTTTCCATCATCATGCTTACTGCCAGAAGTGATGAAGAAGATAAACTCACCGGACTCAACATGGGTATCGATGACTATATCACGAAACCTTTCAGCAAGGTTGAATTGATGGCACGTGTGCGTAATATTCTTGAAAACAGAATAAAAGTAATGTCTGCACAAAGTGATAATAAAGACACATCGAAAGAACAGCTCGACTTGAAGGAGGCATTAACTGTTAAATATTACCTTTCAGAACGCGAACTGGATGTATTCTTCCTAATGCAGGAGCGACTGAGCAATTCGGAGATTAGCGATAAGCTTTTCGTATCGGTGAGCACAGTGAAATTCCATTTGCACAATATTTTCTCGAAACTGTTTGTGAAGAATCGTAAAGAAGCCATCAAAAAAGCAGAAAGCCTTACTGAGGTATCTAAAAGCTGATTCCTCACTCTAAAACTGACAAAAGTCATGTCATTTTCAGTGAGTTATAACAAAACTGATCTTTTGGTATAGGTAAAATTAGGTGCTCATTCCCGATTTTTGAATCTGTATTTGATTTACTCAGTTTCCACTTTTCGCGCTGTTAAACTTTTCTGAGTAGCTGAATGACATCAACTTTCAAATACAATAACTGCCAAAACCTGTCCCTTCACCGCTATCGAAGACAGATGTTTTGGTAGTTTTCTTTTTAATCTGTTTCTTAAAAGCCAGCATTGTGAATTTTAAATCAGCTCAAGTTTAGCTTAAAGCGCTAACGATTCTTTTCCTTTCAACCTCTCCTCTTCTTCTTGTTACCCCCTTGGGCTTTGTCCCCACGGGTAATTGGATTCTTGTGCTTCCTGGCTTTTCGAAGATAGGAGCCACCTTGATTGAACTTAGTGTTTTTTAACTTTTTCTCATGGAAGGCAGGTCCTACCCCATCAAGCGTGTGTTGCTTGCCAGCATTCACCTCTTTCTTTTTAGGACGCTCTTCTGGTGTGAGTTCGGAAGAGACATCCACCACGTCTGGAAACTCCAGTACAGGAATCTCCATTTTCATCAACGCCTCTATTGCCTCTTTGTGTGCGGTTTCCTTTTCGGTAAAAAACAAGATGGTATTTCCTTCTTCTTCTGCCCTACCTGTACGACCAATACGATGCATGTAGTTTTCAGCGAAAGCTGGCGTATCAAAATTGATTACATGACTAATCTTTTCTAAATCAAGTCCACGCGCCATTACATCTGTGGCTATCAAGATACGGTTAGTGCCTTCTTCAAACTGCTTGATCGAGCGAATTCGATAGTTCTGAGACTTATTAGAATGAATGATGCAAAGCTCCTTCTCATAATATGGAAAGATCTCATCGAATAAACGATCCGCTGATTTCTTGTTTGACACAAATACCAGCACCTTTCGGAAAGCCTCTCGATCGCGCAGAAGATGAGCTAGCAAATTTGCCTTGGTGTAGAAGTTGCGAACAGGGTAACTCGTCTGCTCAATATTCTCAAGCGGCGTACCACTTACTGCTATCGAGATCTTCACAGGAGCCACAAAAAAGTCTTGAATCAAGAGCTCCACATCTTCAGTCATAGTGGCCGAAAACATAATGTTTTGACGCTTTTCTGGAAGGAGTTCTAAGATATTGGTAAGCTGAAATCTAAAACCCAAATCGAGCATTACATCCACTTCATCTATCACAAGCTTCTTGATATCCTTCAATACCAACGCCCTGCTAAGCACCAAGTCATACAGACGACCAGGTGTTGCCACAATGATGTCAGCACCTTCCATTACTTTCAGCTTCTGGGTATTGATGTTTGTACCACCATATACACCCGTCACCCGCACATTCATGTACTTGGCGTAAGTTTTTATCTGATCCACCACCTGCAATACCAGCTCTCGGGTTGGCACCAAAATCATTGCTCTCGGGTTGATTTGCTCCGAATATTTCAAATCCTTGAGGATTGGTAACATGTAGGCAAGTGTCTTTCCTGTACCCGTTTGCGCGATACCAAGGATGTCCTTTCCAGACAAAATCACCGGATAGGCTTGCTCCTGAATAGGTGTAGGTGTATTGAACCCAAGGTCTGAAATGGATGATCTAAGGGGGCTGGAGAGGTTGAGGTCTTCGAAAGTGCTCATGAGGATCTAATTGAAAGATGCAAAAATAGGTCCTTTTTATACCAACACTATGTTAACTTCATATCTAATGAAAGTTGAAAACTGAAAGTGTAAAGTTGAAAGTGAAAAAAATAACGGTTCATCTATCTTTTACATGATAAGTAAAACGTCAAGTATAGAGCGGAATGCGTTTAGCGCATAGCCTTTTACAATTCTGAACTAAATTCGCTCCTTCCACAACCAACCACTACATATGCAAAGACTTGGGCAGATCACTTTGATGGTCAAAGATTATGATGAAGCAATAGAATTCTACACCAAAGTACTGGCTTTCAAACTCATAGAAGACACCAAACGCAGCGAAACCAAAAGATGGGTGGTAGTGGCTCCTCCTGGCGAAAACACCTGTCATTTATTATTAGCAAAAGCTGTAGGCGAAGAGCAAGAGCGTAGTGTCGGCAATCAAACGGGCGGACGTGTTTTCCTCTTTCTCTATACTGACAACATCGATCGGGACTATGGTAGTCTGATTCTCTACGGTGTGAAAATCAAACGCCCACCAACACCAGAGAACTTCGGAAAAGCAATGGTTTTCGAAGATCTTTATGGAAACTTGATTGATTTGATTGAGCCGAAGGGAGGGATTTAGGTTTTTCCAATTTGGCTAAATTTTACTGATATGAGGATATTCAGTTGGAATTGTAATGGAGCATTGAGAAAGAAGTTTCATCAAATCGAGCCATTCGATGCAGATATAGTTATCATTCAAGAATGTGAGGACCCGAATCAATCAAAAGATGAGGAATACAAGAAATGGGCAAATAATCATCTATGGATTGGTGACAACAAGAATAAGGGTTTAAGCGTATTTGCCAAAAGTACCATTCAGCTAGATTCATTAAAATGGAGCAATCTTTATCGAGGACATCCTGTAAAGTATTTTTTGCCCTGTTTAATTGATAAGAAAATTCAACTTCTCGCAGTTTGGGCACATCAGAACAAATCTCCAACCTTCGGTTATATAGGGCAGATTTGGAAATATCTACAAATCAATAAAAATCATTTTAAAGACATTATTATCGCTGGAGATTTCAATAGTAATGCTATTTTGGACAAATGGGATCGATGGTGGAATCACACTGATGTAACAAAGGAATTAGCTCAAGCAAGTGTCAAAAGTGCTTACCATGAACTTAAAGGAGAAGAACAAGGTAAGGAGTCTAATGCGACTTTCTTTTTACAGAGGAACCTTACTAAATCCTATCATATAGATTACATCTATTTGAACACGAGACTCTTAACTCCGAAAGCCACATTGAATATTGGAGAGCAATCCAAATGGATTGAAATAAGTGACCATCTTCCGTTAATCCTTGAGATTTAACTCCTCCTACTCACCACATTCACCGCAAGGGTAATAAAGCCGACAACAGAGACTGAGCTAATCGGCATAAGGATAGCGGAAACGACTGGGGTGAGGTGCCCAGTTATGGCGAAAGCCAAACCCACTACATTGTAGGTAAGCGAGATTACCAAGGCTACTATGATGATATTCATGATCGATTTAGAGAATCGAAGCGTCCGGCTAATACTGGAAACATTTTCTGCTTTCAGTAGTCCGTCACATGCAGGGCTAAACTGATGAATGTCTTCACATACCGCCAGCCCGACAGTAGCGGCATTCAGCGCACCTGCATCATTGAGCCCATCACCTATCATCAAAGTATCGCCTTTCATTTCACGCAGATAGCTGAGCTTGTCTTGCGGTCGTTGACCAAAATGCAACGAATCAAAATAGTTTGCAAGTCGCCCACGCTGACCATCATTGTCACCAGAAAGAAGATGTAGCTGGTGGCTTTGTTTCAATAGACTAAGCTCTTCAAAAACATGCTCCCGATATTCAGAAGCCACTATATACTTGCCTTTATATTCCCCAGCTATTCTCAGATAAACTGCCGATTCAGTAATATTTTCACCTTTGGCACCTACAAAATCAGCTGAACCTAACTTCACATCTATACCATTCACGGTGGCCTCCACCCCTTGC
>JBLIFO010000140.1:0-7630 GCA_047633875.1 Marinoscillum sp.
GAAAACTTCACAGGCTCTTATAAGAGCTATGGAATTTCGCCTGAGCGTAGAGAGCCCACTGGCATCCGTGCTGCAATCATCCGGGAAAAAGGTGTAAACGGTGATCGTGAGATGGCTTATGCCTTGTATTTGGCTGGATTTGATGTGAAAGATGTGCACATGACCGATTTGATCAGCGGCAGAGAAGACTTGACTGGTGTCAATATGATCGTTTTCGTTGGAGGATTCTCCAACTCAGATGTGCTGGGTTCTGCTAAAGGATGGGCTGGCTCTTTCCTTTTCAACGAAAAAGCTAAATCCGCATTAGATACCTTCTATGCAAGAAAAGACACTTTGAGTTTAGGGGTTTGCAACGGCTGCCAATTGATGATGGAGCTTGGGCTTATCTATCCCGAATTAGCTGAATCACATCCTAAGATGGAACATAATTCATCTGGCAAGTTTGAATCTGGCTTCCTAACAGTGGATGTTTTGACGAATGAAACAGTGATGTTCTCTTCTTTGAGCAATAGTCGATTGGGGATTTGGTTTGCACATGGAGAAGGTCAGTTCGTTTTGCCTGGTAAACCAGCGGATTATAACATACCAGTTCGCTATGGATATGAAGCTTTCCCTGGAAATCCCAACGGGAGTAGCTTCGCAACGGCAAGTTTAGCCTCGAAAGACGGCAGACATGTAGCCATCATGCCACATTTGGAACGAACTATTTTTCCTTGGAATTGGGCTCAAAACGAACAAATCAAGGACTGTGAAGTGTCTCCTTGGATAGAACCTTTCGTGAATGCTCGGGAGTGGATAAAAAACCTTGATTAATTGCGTGGGCTACCTTTTGATTTTTAAAAAGAACGACTACTTTTGCATTCCATTTTGGTCTATGGTGTAACTGGTAACACGTCTGGTTTTGGTCCAGAAGAGTCTAGGTTCGAAACCTAGTAGACCAACTTTAAATCCCGATCCTTTGGATCGGGATTAATGTTTTATAAGAAATCAATGTCTTCAGTTAAAATATTCGCAGGTAAAGGCTCAAATGATCTAGCTACAAAGATCGCTGAGGCTTACGGTTGTGAGCTGGGGAATTGTACCTCACAGAAGTTTAGCGATGGCGAATTAAACTTCAGCTACAACGAATCCATCAGAGGTTCAGATCTTTTTCTTATTCAGTCTACCAATCCTCCTAGTGACAACATCATGGAGCTTTTGCTCATGATAGATGCTGCTAAGCGTGCAAGTGCAAAGAATGTAACTATTGTGGTGCCGTATTTTGGTTACGCAAGACAAGACAGAAAAGACCGTCCACGCGTTTCTATCGCTGCGAAGATGATGGCAAACTTACTCACAGCTGCTGGAGCTAATAGACTGATGACCATGGATTTACATGCTGGTCAGATTCAGGGATTTTTTGATATCCCGGTTGATCACCTAGATGGTTCTGCGATTTTCGTTCCTTACATCCGTAGCCTTAAATTGAAGGATTTGATTTTTGCTTCTCCTGACGTAGGAGGAACAGCACGCACTCGAACTTTCGCCAAGCACTTCGAAGCTGACATGGTGGTATGCGATAAGCATAGAAAAAGAGCCAACGAGATTGCTTCTATGCAAGTAATAGGTGATGTAACCGGTAAAGACGTGGTTTTGGTAGATGACTTAGCAGATACTGCTGGTACTATTTCCAAAGCAGCCAATCTTTTAAAAGAGAAAGGTGCAAAAAGCGTAAGAGCTATTTGTACACATCCTATCCTTTCTGGAAAGGCATATGAAAATATTGAAGCTTCTGAAGTAGAGGAACTTATCGTCAGCGATACGATCCCACTAAAACAGAAAAGTGACAAAATTAAAGTATTGACCGTGGCATCACTTTTTGCGCAAGCAATCAACAAAGTGAACACCAATGAGTCAATCAGCCAATTATTTATCAAGTAACAATTAACAAATTATATATTATGAAAAGTGTTGAGATTATAGGGTTTAAAAGAGCAAATCTTGGCAAGACCGGAGCGAAACGATTGAGAGAGCAAGGTTTTGTGCCAGGAGTACTTTACGGTGGTGAAGATCAGGTACATTTCTATGCGCCAATGATTTTGTTTAGAGATCTTGTTTACACAGATCAAGCTCACTTTGTCAATCTAAACGTAGAGGGTTCTATCTACGAAGCAATCATGCAAGACATTCAGTTTCACCCTGTGAGTGAAATGATCTTGCACATTGACTTCCTTCAGTTGTTTAGAGGAACAAAAATTAAAATGGATATTCCATTAAATCCAATAGGAACACCTGCAGGTATCCAGCAAGGTGGTAAGTTGATCCGTAAGCTGAGATTCTTGACTATTAAGGCACTTCCTAAAGATATGCCAGAAGTTATCGAAGTAGATGTAACTAAGCTTGGTCTTGGTAAGTCTATCAAAGTAGGTGAATTGGTACCTAATAACTTCGAAATCTTGAATAACCCTCTAGTGACTATCATGGGTATTGAGATACCAAGAGCATTGAGAGGTAAGGTAGAAGAAGAACCTGCTGACGAAGAAACAGCATCTGAAGAATCGGCTGAAGCAGCAGAGTCAACTGAAGCTTAATAAAGCAATAGTATAACTTTGAATCCTACCTAGCACTTGTGCTGAGTAGGATTTTTTATTTTAGCACATCATGAAATACCTAATCGTTGGTCTTGGCAACATAGGCCCTGAATATGAGCTTACCCGACACAATATAGGGTTTCTAGTCTTAGATAGACTGGCAGATGAAAATGATGCCAAATGGACGCATGACCGACATGCCTTTGTGACTGAAATCAAACACAAAGGTCGAATCATCCATTTGGTGAAGCCTACCACTTATATGAATCTAAGTGGGAAAGCAGTCAGCTATTGGCTTACAGCACTTAAGATTCCAAAAGAGAATCTCTTAGTCATCACAGATGATCTTGCTTTGCCTTTCGGCAAAATAAGAATAAAGGGTAAAGGATCTTCCGGTGGACACAATGGCCTTAAAAACATTGAAGCTTTGATTGGTGGTCAAGATTATGCAAGACTAAGATTTGGCGTAGGTGATGAATTTGGAAAGGGACAGCAAGTAGATTACGTACTGAGTCCTTTCAATAAGAAAGAGATGGAGGAACTTGTGATCTTTATGGACAAATCTATCGAAGCACTTCTATCCTTCTGCTCTATTGGCCTTGAACGAACTATGAATTTTTTTAATTGAATGACAGAACACATCATCTCCTTAGGTATCCAGATAGTTCCGAAAAGTAAAACTTTGGACACTTACCAGCTGGTTGATAAAGCCATTGAAGTCATTCAGCAATCAGGTGTTGAGCACATTATCACGCCGTTCGAAACTGTAATGCAAGGCACTTATCAAGAATTGATGCAAATCGCTGATAAAGCACAAAAAGCTGTGTCGGATGCTGGTGCAGACGAATGTCTGGTGTACTATCGAATACATTACAGTAAGGATCGTGACATCACTTTCGCTGAGAAAAGACTAGACCGATGAAAATAGCTGTAGTTGGTGCTGGTGCAGCAGGATACTTCACCGCGCTGAATATCGCAGAGAAAAATCCAAAAGCAAAAGTCACGATATACGAAAAGTCCGACAAAGTACTGAGCAAAGTGCGTATCTCTGGTGGTGGCCGATGCAACGTCACAAATGGCCGTGAGAAACCGAGTGAGCTGGTTAATTTCTATCCAAGAGGCCAAAAGAAGCTCTTTCCTGTATTCCAGCAATTTTCGACAGACCATATGCGAAATTGGCTATCCGAAAAAGGCGTTGCAGTTCATGAGGAGGCAGATCACCGTGTATTCCCAGAAACAAATAGCTCACAAACGATCATTGATTGCTTTGTGAATGAAGGATACCGTTTGGGAATAAAGCTAGAAAAGCAAACTACCATAAAGCATCTCATCCAAAGGCAGAACTTATGGATACTGGATACAGATAAAGGGGAAATAGTATCTGACAAGGTGGTATTTACTACCGGGTCTTCTGCCGCAGCTTTCAAGGTATTGACGGACCTTGGTTTGAAAAAAACTGAATTGGTGCCATCTCTTTTCACATTCAATATTGAAGATGAACGCCTCAACGATTTGCCAGGTATCAGTTTTCAAAAAGCCAAGATTAAAGTGGCCAAGACTAAATTGGAAGCTGAAGGTCCCCTACTCATCACTCATTGGGGACTTAGTGGACCAGCGGTGCTCAAGCTATCAGCGTATGGTGCTGAGGTATTAAGTGAATTGGGATATTCGTTTGATATACTCATCAATTTCACAGATGGACTCTTGCCACAGGAAGCTTTAAACCAACTACAAGACCTAAAGCAAAACCACGGCAAACGCCAAGTCTTCAACTATCCACAGTTTGGAATTGTAAAGCGCTACTGGGAGCGCATAGCTTCCTTATCAGGAATTGGCGAATCCCAGTGCTTTGCGGAACTATCCAATAAACAGATCAATAAACTCACCGAAGAATTGACTCAGGGCAGATTTAGCGTAAGCGGAAAAAGCACTTTCAAAGAAGAATTTGTGACTTGTGGCGGGATAGAACTAAACGAAGTAGACCTTACCACCTTTGAGTGTAACCGCTTTCCTGGGCTTTACCTCGCTGGAGAAGTCCTCAATATTGATGGTCTTACGGGTGGTTTCAACTTCCAAGCTTGTTGGTCAGGAGGTTGGCTTATCTCAGAATCTTTAAAAGCTTAAACATCTATCCCAAAGCATTTGTTAGCTTTAGCGATGAATAACAAAAAACCGCTATGACCACATTTACATTAAAAGAGAACGAGGAGTATATTCAATTAAACGACCTACTGAAAGTGCTCGCATGGGTAAACTCTGGTGGCCATGCCAAACAATGTATCCTGGAAGAATTGGTCCAAGTGAATGATAACATAGAGATGCGTGTAAGACGTAAAGTGAAGAAAGGTGACAAAGTCTCATTCAATGAACAAGAAGTGGTAGTTGACTAGTGAAGACTGCTACTATATCAGAAATCAAACGTGAATTGCGTGAGCTTCCTAAAGAGGAGATTGCAGCACTTTGCATTCGTCTAGGGAATTTCAAAAAAGATAATAAAGAGCTACTCACATACCTACTCTACGAGTCCCAAGATCTTGACAGCTATATATTAGCTGTGAATCGAGAGATGGAAGACGACTTTGAGCTAATCAACACCACTAGCTTTTACTTCATTGCAAAAAGCGTCCGTAAGATTCTAAGAGGTGCCAAAAAGCACATTCGATATACTCAAAGCAAAAAGGCAGAAGTAGAAATCCTCCTCAAGTACTGTCAGTTGATAAAATCAATGAGTCCATCATATACTCGTAGTACGGTACTTACCAACCTTTATGAACGTCAGTTAGCAAGCATCCAAAAAGCTATTACTACCCTCGACGAAGATCTACAATACGACTATCAAATCGAGGTAGACAAGCTTTAAGAGGCCGAAAGTAAAGCTTCAATTTGCTCATCAATATCTCCTGAAGGTCTTGCAGCATCCACATCTACAATATTCCCCTTTTGATCAATTAATATAAATCGAGGAATTCCATTGATACCATAGTCCTCTATGATAGAAGATTTCCATGCACCTGGTGCATAAAGATGAATCCCTCCTAGTTCTTTATCAGCTACCATCACACGCCATGGATCGCGTGAGCTATCTGTACTGATAGCTACAAAAGCAACATCGTCAGCACTAAACTTACCTTGAAGCACCTCCATATAAGGGTGCTCTGCTATACATGGACCACACCAAGTAGCCCAAATATCTAGATAAACTACTTTGCCAAGAAAGTCTGCCATAGCTAAAGTATCGCCTTCAAGAGTCTCAAAAGCAAAGTCAGGAGCTGGACTTCCTGGTTGCAATCTTTCGAATATATCTATTTCTTTAGCTATTTCTTCTACTTTGGAGTTTGTTGGATTTAATTGAATCCACTGCTTATGAAATGCTTCGCGTGTTTCCTTTTTAAAGTCTGATAGATTGTACTTAAGTGACGAGTAAATCAGATCACTCTTTACCGAAGGTATTGAAACCTGCTCATTGAGGACCTTCAAATAATTATCAAGGTACTCCGCTCTATCATCTCCTGATGTTTTTCGGTTAGCCAGATTGTCAACCATACTGCCGATATATCCTTTAAACTGAGGATAAGCCAAATTTGCACTATCTGTGATATCCAATGACTCGGCAAACGCATAGAAATCATCACTTACATCAAATGCACTCGAGTCTTTCAGGTAACGATAATAAGCGACATAATTCATTTTCATTCCCGCAGTACTCCATTTCTCATTATTGATTATCTGATCTATAAATACAGGATCGGTAACGCCTGCTTTTTCTAAAAAGGAAACTTTCAAAGAAGCGATAGAATCAACTGTGCGCAAGAAGACCTTCTCAGAAAGAACAAACAGCGCACGCGCTCCAATAATCGTGTCTTCCAGCAAAACCACAGCAGCCTTGTAATTATTGATATCTGACCCTATACCCGTGTATTTTAATGATTCGTCAAATAATTCAGGGTCAAGAGATAGTTTCAAATCATCATTTGGCTTTAGATAAACACTTGTAATTTCTTGACCATGGCCGAAAGTAATGTCGATTGGCTCATACAAATCAAATGTTCGACTGAACATACCTTCTTGATTAAGCGTATCAGTGTAGGTTGTATCCTTCAATCTGAACGTGACAATATCACCCATAGGATTGATGATTTGACCTGAAAGGACAGCTGGTTGTGTGGTTTGCTTTGGCTCACAAGCAACTAAAAAAAGAACAGCTAAAGCGAGGATGGTGGAATAACTTCTCATATTTAAGTCGATTTAGTCAGTAAAATACCAATTCATTGCGAATAATAACATAAAACCCTCAATTCTATGAATGCTGAACAACTAGATAATTTAAGATACCCAATTGGGAAATTTAATGCTCCTCTGACTATTAAGAGGGAGCATCTAGATGAGTGGATTGATGATATTTCTGAGTTCCCAAGCAAACTAACAGAAGCCTTAAAAGATTTGCCATTAGCTTCCCAATCATGGCGCTATAGACCTGATGGGTGGAATATCACGCAACTTGTACATCATTGTAGTGACAGCCATATGAATAGCATTATTCGGTTTAAATGGACACTTACAGAGGATGACCCAACAATAAAGCCGTATGAGGAAACGCTGTGGGCTGAACTACCAGATGCAAATGAAGCGGACTTGACCAATGCCTTGAATTTGCTGAAAAGCCTCCATCATAAATGGACAATTATTCTTAAGAATCTCTCGGATGAAGATTTAGTGAGAACTTTCCTCCACCCTGCAAGTGGAAATACCTCTACACTCAAAAGAACCATAGGCATGTATGCTTGGCACTGCAATCATCACCTTGCACATTTGAGATTGGCCATAGAAGCACAAGGAAAGTATTGAGGTATATTCTTTTGAGATAGGATATTACAGCGAATAGACCCTAAACTTCTGATCCGCAACAGGAAGTGAGTAAACCTTCAACAGGTATATATTGATATCCATGCATTGCTCTGTACAACTATGGATTTGGGATTTGGGATTTGGGATTTGGGATTTGGGATTTGGGATTTGGGATTCAACTAGCTCATTGAACACAAAGTTTAGCTGAATCAATA
>JBLIFO010000141.1:0-7546 GCA_047633875.1 Marinoscillum sp.
TATGGATTTTGATGGGAATTTCAATCATGCGATCATGATTAGAACCTTTTTGAGTAAGAGTAACAAGCTGTTTTTCCAAGCTGGGGCAGGTATTGTTTCCAAATCAGATCCGAAAAGTGAAGTGCAAGAGGTATATAATAAGCTAGCAGCTTTGGAGTCTGCTATGAATATGGCTGAAAAAATAGATAACTGATGGGAAAGGTATTAGTCATAGATAATTACGATTCATTCACTTACAACCTCGTTCATATCCTACGCGAACTTGGAATGGAAGAAATGATGGAAGTCCATCGTAACGATAAGATAGAAGTAGATTATGCTGCTCAATTTGACCATATACTTCTTTCGCCGGGTCCTGGATTGCCATCAGATGCCGGTATTATGCCTGCGGTGATTGCTAAGTATGCTGCTACTAAAAATATCTTAGGAGTTTGCTTGGGACATCAAGCAATAGGTGAAGCATTTGGTGCATCGTTATTTAATCTGCCTACTGTTTTTCACGGGATAGCTACTGATATATCACTGTCAGAGCATAGTGATGTCTTATTCAGAGATATCCCAAATTCATTCAAAGTATGCAGGTATCATAGCTGGGCCATCTCACCTAATTCAATCCCTGATCAATTAATGGTTTTGGCCACTGATGAAGCAGGTAATATCATGGCTATAAAACACAAAGAATTTAACGTTAGGGGAGTTCAGTTTCATCCTGAGTCTATCATGACAGAACACGGAAAAAAAATGATTGAGAACTGGTTATCCATTAAGAAATGAAAGACGTACTCAATAAGCTCATAAAGTACCAATCGCTTTCAAAGGAAGAAGCTTACACGATTCTTTCTAATCTAGCCACTGGTCAATACAACAACAGTCAGATGGCTGCATTTATGACTGTCTACCTCATGCGAAGTATTACAGTTGAGGAGCTTGAAGGCTTCAGAGACGCTATGCTCGAACTATGTGTGCGTGTGCCAGTTGATGAGTACAACGCCATTGACCTTTGTGGGACTGGTGGAGATGGTAAGAACACCTTCAATATCTCCACGATATCCTCCTTTGTAGCGGCAGGAGCGGGGCAGCATGTGGTAAAGCATGGAAACTATGGCGTTTCTTCCGTTAGCGGTTCGTCCAATGTGTTGGAGAGTATGGGCATTAAGTTTAGTAATGACATTGGCGTACTTCGCAAAAGCCTAGACGTTTCAGGTATTTGTTTTTTGCATGCACCACTCTTCCATCCCGCGATGAAAAACGTAGGACCCGTACGTCGAGAATTAGGTATCAAAACCTTTTTTAATATGCTCGGGCCAATGGTAAATCCCGCTTTCCCGAAGAGTCAACTAGTAGGTGTATTTAGCCTGGAGCTAGCAAGACTATACGGTTACCTTTATCAAAATACTGATAAGCATTTCGTGATCTTACATGCTTTGGATGGTTATGATGAGATATCTCTTACCGGAGGTGTCAAAGCCATTACCCATCATAATGAGGCAATCTATCAGCCTGAGGACATGGGCCTTTCTAAAGTGAAGCCAGAGCAACTATATGGTGGTGAGTCCGTAGCAGAAGCGGCAAAGATATTTGAAGACGTACTTTCCTATAAAGGAACGAAAGCACAGAATGAAGCAATTTTTGCCAATGCTGGCTGGGCTATTTCTGTTGGAAAGGATATTGGTCTGCTTGATGGGATTCAGGAGGCACGTGAGTCTTTGCAATCAGGCAAAGCACTACAGTCATTTAAGAAGTTTTTAGAGATCAATCACTCATGAATATATTAGATCAAATAGTTGCTGACAAGCAGAAAGAAGTAGCGCGCAAGAAGAGTCTTTACCCAGTAAAGCTATTGGAAGAGAGTACCTATTTTTCTGGTAAGCCAGTGAGTCTCAAGTCTTACATCCGCAGGCTTGATAAGGTGGGTATCATTGCCGAATTCAAGCGAAAATCCCCATCAAAAGGCATCATCAATGCTTCCGCAAATGTAGAGCGAACAACGATTGGCTATATGCAGGCTGGTGCATCTGGCTTGTCTGTACTTACCGATGAGAAATACTTTGGAGGTAAAAATGAAGATATGATCATCGCCAGAAGCTTCAACTTTTGTCCAATTCTGCGAAAGGATTTCATCGTGGATGAGTACCAAATCATAGAAGCCAAGTCGATAGGCGCAGACGTTATACTCTTGATAGCCGCATGTCTTCAGCCAAATGAAATTAAAGAACTCGCACAATTTGCGCACTCTTTCGGTATGGAGGTGTTGTTAGAAGTGCACAACGAGCAGGAGCTCAATGCTTCTATTACGGAGCATGTAGATCTGCTTGGTGTGAATAATAGGAACTTGCAAACTTTTGAGACGACTATCGAAGTTTCAAAGGCGCTTGCAGATAAGATCCCTGCTGATTTCCTGAAGGTTTCCGAAAGCGGAATAAGTGATCCAAAGCTTGTAGTAGAGTTGATGGAGCACGGTTATGAAGGCTTTTTGATTGGTGAGTATTTCATGCAAAAAGGTAGCCCAGAGAAAGCCTGTGCAGATTTTGTGAAGCAAATTAACTTGTTGAAGAAAAAGTGAAATTGAAGGTCTGTGGCATGCGCGAGGCATTCAACATTCAATTGCTTACGGAATTGAAGCCTGATTATATGGGCCTAATATTCTATCCAAAAAGCAAACGATATGTTGCTTCAAATGAAGGCTTACCAAAGCAAGATAATATTGAGCGTGTGGGTGTTTTTGTGAATAGCACTATTGCGGAAATAGAGGAAAAAGCAGTCGCATTCGAGTTGGATCTGATACAGCTTCATGGAGATGAATCTGTGAGTTTTGTGAAGGAGCTGAGCCTAAAGGGCTTTCGTATCATTAAGGTTTTTGGTGTAATGGATAAGCTGCCGATTGACGAAATGAAAGCGTATGAACCTTTCATGGAATATTTTCTTTTCGATACAAAGACAAGCGATTATGGAGGGAGTGGAAGAAAATTCGAGTGGGAAATTTTAAAAACTTATTCGCTCAACAAACCATTTTTCGTAAGTGGTGGAATTGATCTGGAGGATATCGAAACCATCAAATCCATGGATTTGAAAATGCTTCATGCCATTGATGTAAATAGTCGATTTGAGCTGGCACCAGGAGTGAAAGACATTGATAAAATAAGAAAACTAAAGGAATTATTATGAAGTCACAGTATTTGGTGGATGAACGTGGATACTTCGGGAAATTTGGAGGGGCTTACATTCCAGAGATGCTATATCCCAATGTGGAGGAACTCCGAATCAATTATTTAGAGATCATGGCACGGCCAGCTTTCCAGAAAGAATTCAAAGGCTTGCTAAAAGACTTTGTAGGTCGCCCTACTCCACTTTACCATGCCTTGAGACTTTCCGAATTACACAATGCAAAAATCTATCTCAAGC
The DNA here is from genome assembly GCA_047633875.1 of Marinoscillum sp. Classification (GTDB taxonomy): domain Bacteria; phylum Bacteroidota; class Bacteroidia; order Cytophagales; family Cyclobacteriaceae; genus Marinoscillum. The sequence continues at coordinate 3,403 of JBLIFO010000141.1, forward strand.
GTGAAGATCTTTGCCATACGGGTGCTCATAAAGTAAACAATACCATTGGTCAGATTCTATTAGCTAAAGCTCTGAATAAAAAAAATATCATAGCTGAAACAGGCGCTGGTCAGCACGGCGTAGCAACTGCAACCGTATGTGCACTTATGGGTATTGACTGTATCGTCTATATGGGAGCGGTAGACATGGCAAGGCAAAAACCTAATGTAGAGCGCATGAAGATACTCGGAGCAGAAGTAAGACCTGCACTAAGCGGAAGCCAAACATTGAAAGATGCTACAAACGAAGCAATGCGTCATTGGATCAATAATCCTGATGAAACGCATTACATCATTGGTTCTGTGGTAGGACCACATCCTTATCCGGATTTGGTGGCGCGCTTCCAGAGTGTAATTAGTGAGGAGATCAAATGGCAGCTGCAGGAAAAGGAAGGCAGAGAAAATCCAGATTACGTGTTTGCATGCGTAGGAGGAGGTAGTAATGCTGCAGGTGCCTATTATCATTATTTGGACAATCCTGAAGTGAAGTTAGTAGCTGCAGAAGCATCTGGTTTAGGAAATGAGACAGGAAAATCCGCGGCAACCACCGCATTAGGCACCGAAGGTGTATTACACGGAAGTAGGACATTGCTCATGCAGACGTCAGATGGTCAGGTGGTCGAGCCTTATAGTATTTCAGCAGGATTAGATTATCCTGGTATCGGTCCATTTCATGCCCACTTGTTCGATTCTGGACGCGCTAAGTTCATAGGAATCACAGATGAGGAGGCCATGACTGCTGGTATTGAATTAAGCAGACTAGAGGGTATAATACCTGCCGTAGAAACAGCGCATGCCTTTGGAGCGCTTCATAAAGTGAAATTTAAGGCTGATGACATAGTGGTTGTCAACCTTTCTGGAAGAGGCGACAAAGATCTTGAAACATATATCAAATGGGGAAAATACTAGTAATTGAGAATTGATTATGAAGAATTGAGAGTTAGTATACTTTTTGATTTTGTATGGAAACTTCAACATTGTTTTGAATTTCCTAAACACCCAAACACCTAACTGCCTAGAACAATGAATAGAATTGACTCAGTTTTTGAAGGAGACCATTCTCCACTGCTCAATATATACTTTACAGCCGGACATCCGGCATTGGAAGATACTTTGGCCATAGCCAAAAGTCTCGATGAAGCTGGAGCCGACCTTATCGAAATAGGCTTGCCTTTTTCCGACCCAATCGCTGATGGGCCAACTATCCAATCAAGTTCTCATGAAGCTTTGGAAAATGGCATGAGCATCGCAAAGCTTTTAGATCAATTGAAAGGATTAAGACCGCAAGTGAAAGCACCTGTTCTATTGATGGGTTATATCAATCCTGTGCTTCAATATGGCTTTGAGAAGTTTTGTGCCAAATGCCAAGAAGTCGGCGTAGACGGTCTGATCCTTCCCGATCTGCCGATGTATGAATACGAGGAACTCTATGCAGAGACTTTAGAGAAATACGGGCTTTACAATGTCTTTCTGATCACTCCACAGACCTCAGTTGACCGCATTCGCAAAATAGATCAGCTATCTAAAGGCTTTATATACATGGTGTCATCAGCAAGTACCACTGGTGCCAAATCGGGAATCAGTGACCAGCAAGTCGCCTATTTTGAGCGAATCGCAGCATTGAATTTGAAGAATAGAAGGCTGATAGGATTCGGTATTTCTGACCATGAATCTTTCACCAAGGCAAGCAAATATGCCGATGGAGCAATAGTCGGAAGTGCCTTTATTAAGCAATTAGAAAAAGACAAAAGTCCTGCTGCAATCGCCGCTTTTGTATCCAGCATTAAATCACCTAAATCATGATTATCCAGTTAGAATCCAACATTACATCACTCCAAAAGGAAGCCCTTAAAAACGAAATAGCTTCTTTGCAATACAAGACCAATGAGGTAAAAACCCAGGTGGGCGAATACATTGTAGGTATAGGCAAAGCAAAGTTCGATGTGAGAAATATTGGGCATTTGCCAGGAATAAAAGACATTCACATTGTCTCGGATGACTTTAAGCTTGTTTCACGAAAGTGGAAAGTCAATAGAACCGTCATTGATTTGGGAGATGGAGTATTGATAGGTGGTGGACATTTCGCGATGATGGCTGGGCCATGTAGTATAGAGGGCGAAGAGAACATCTACAAAACCATCAATCACCTGAAGGAGAATGGAATCAGAATAATGCGAGGAGGAGTTTATAAACCAAGGAGCTCGCCTTATTCTTTCCGTGGCATGGGAATAGAAGGTTTGAAAATGTGGTATGAAGCTGCTAGCGCTGCAGGTATTAAGATTGTGACGGAGGTAATGCAAGTCTCGCAGATTGAAGAGATGCATGATTATGTAGATATATATCAAGTTGGTGCTCGCAATACCCAGAACTTCAATCTGCTGGATGAGCTGGGCAAAGTGGATAAAGCGGTGATGATTAAGCGTGGGATTTCTGGGACCATCGATGAGCTGCTTTATAGTGCCGAATATGTCTTTGCTGGTGGAAATGAGAGATTATTGCTTTGTGAGCGTGGTATCAGGACCTACGAAAGAGCTTCTCGTAACACCTTCGATATCAACGCTATACCGATACTCAAAGAGAAAACACATCTACCAATCATTGCTGATCCATCACACGGAGTAGGCATACGAGATTACGTTGAGCCAGTGGCACTAGCGGCAACCATAGCAGGTGCTGATGGTGTCATCTTTGAAATTCACGATAAGCCTGAGAAAGCATTTTCAGATGGTCAGCAGACTTTAGACTTTGAAGAGTCAGCCCGATTGATTCAGAAAATGAGGGTGCTTTCTGAGATGAGTTGATAAATGAATCATACTAAAGTCACTAAATGCTATTTGTCTTAGGTATACGCTTTCCACCAATCTTTAGAGTTGTTTGATTCATCAATGACTACAACTTGTTCAATTTCCGGAGTTAAGAAATCAATCTTTGAACTAGCACGTGAGCATCAAATCTTTCGATTGGATCTTGCCACGTTTAGATTGCCAATGTAAACCATCCACTCCAGTAGAGATTATGGTTAGTAGACTTGAAAGCAAATCAAAAATCAAAATCTCGTAATATCAATTACCTTCGGTTTCATTCAACATCAACCTAAAACCCGATATGAGAAGGTTTGTTTTTTGCACAATAGTATTATTCATCTTAGGTCATCAGTACGCATTTGGCCAGTGTGATAATATCATCCCACCTTCAGTAAAGAAAATCCAATACGCCACCAGAGAGGTCACTTTTACCAATGTGAAGCTAAATGGACGTGAAACCACTTATCTGGCCGTAAGGCCGGGAGAATCAATTGAAATCAGTTTGAATGTCGAGTCTCGAAAAAATGGAGATTATTGCCCTGCATGCATTGTCCAGATTTATTGGGGGATCAGGGGACACGCTTCAGTTTGTGCCAATAGCTTCTACGGTTACAAATTCAATAGGAAGAAATCTTCGCTCAAATTCAACGCACCATTAAAAGATGGAATCTATTATGTCACAATGGGCGCAACGCTTGACTACTCATGTAAGAACAATAAGCTGCGACCGGAATGTTCGGAAGACAAGGCTTTTGCTGTAATCAAAGTAGGAAACCCAGACCCTGAGAAGAAAATCACTTTGACTAAAGTCCAAAAAGGCTCGCGACCGTTCTTGAATACGACATTGGTTAAGTCAGGTTGTTATGGTGAATTAGACAGGATAGAGTGGTTTTTGGATGGTGAGAAATTGACTTTTGATAACCAGAAAGAGATTTCTCTTGCGAAATACGGTAAGTACAAAGTGGTCTGGTCAAATTGTTTGGCCAATACTTCAATGGAGTATAATCATTCTTTAAATAATCAGGATTCAGAAATAAAAAAGGCTCAGTCTACGCCAGAGTCATATACGGGCCAGGTTAAAAGATACAATCAACGGCCAACGGCAACTCAGCCTAATGATCAAGTCAGGTCTTTGGATCTTCAGACGTCATCAGATCAATCAATGAAAACTGAGTTGTCTTCCATAGATAGCAATACATCATCATCATCTCAGGATACTTATGAGGGAAACATGACATTTACTAGAGTTTCGAAATCTGATGTTTCGGATGTCAACACTGAAACTAGCGAGGGAAGTGTAGG
>JBLIFO010000142.1:0-7538 GCA_047633875.1 Marinoscillum sp.
GAACAAGTATCCTAAATACTCATGCTGGAAGAGAGAATATACAATTTGAAACGGCTGATCAATGTCAACATTCATGTCGGTTGCGGTTAGGCCAACTCCGAAACTAATAAACTCTGACTGAACTAGCTGACTTTTAAATGGAAAATGAAGAATGGAGAATTGAAAATGAAAAACTTAATGAGGAGTGTGGAAAAGGTAAGGCGTATTTTTTGCGCTAAGCGTTTAGCGGAAAGCGTCCGGCATCTATTGCAACTCGTGCAAAATGATGTTCCTTGAAGCGTTGATGGCGGGTTGTATCGCCGTGGCAATAGTGATACTTATGATCGCCAAAATAGTGAAGAAAACATCTAACCACTCTACCCTCACAGGATACGCATCGATGATAGCCGTCTGCATGCCCATGGTCACGAAACCGAACTCCTGCTGGGCATAGCTGATGATCAAACCAAGAGCTAGACCTGTGAAAGCTCCTGTAAAAGCTACGATGCTCCCCTCAAAGAGAAAAATATTGCGGATTAATGTTCGCTTCGCTCCCATTGCTGTGAGTATGGCCACATCTTTCTTCTTGTCAATGGCTAGCATATTGAGTGAAAAGAATATGTTGATGGCGGCAATACCGATGATGATGGAGAATGTCAGGAACACAAAAAACTTCTCATAAGAGAGTACTCGATAAAGATCGCCATGTATTTCGTCATTGGATTTGATCACGAAAGAGTCACCCAGTTTACCAGCAAGGCTTTCTTTGATTTGAGGCAGATTGGTGCCAGGCGCCAATTCCAGTTCTAAGGAACTTCGTTTGTCTTTTTTGCCAAACAAACCTTCTGCAAAGTCGATCGGCACGAAAACGAGGTTTTCATCATAGGATTTCTCAATGGCAAAGACTCCTGCTGGTAGGATATTTTTCAGCCGATACATCTTCTCTGGATTGAGCTGTCCCGGATTGAGTTTATCGGGGTAGTACATCTGCAAAGTGTAGAAGTCATTACGTGGATTGATGGAGAGATCATGCCTCACACCCATTCCTACCACTGCATAGGAGATGTCATTTTCCTTGAGTTTCAAATCACCAAAAACTAGGTAATTGTCCAAACGCCCCTCTTTGACAAAATTTTCGCTGACACCTTTTATTCTTGCTACCCTTTGAGATCCATTGTACTTGATAAGGGCATTGTCTTCCAGTACTTCGGTGATTGAAACTACACCTTCTGTATTCTTGATGGAGGAGGAGATGTATTCGGTATATAAAAAGGACTTTCCCGAAGCGGGCAATACCACAAGGTTGGCATCTACAGTGCCATATAAGTTGCGGAGGATTCCTTCCAGACCATTAAATACCGATAGTACGATGATAAGCGCCATGGTGCCGATAGCCACCACGAGCATCGAAATAATAGAAATGACGTTGATGAAGCTTTTCTTCTTCTTTGACAGAAAGTACCGTTTGGCTATGAAAAAGGACAGATTCACTCTTCGCTGGTTTCATCAGATTTTGGAATATTCAGACCTCTGATGATACGATCCATTTCAGAGGCACGCTCTTCAGTATCGTCATGGAAGAAAGCAATCTCAGGAACGACGCGTACTTGTTTACCTATCATCTTGCCTAGGTGGCCTCTGATTTCACGCTTCTTGTCATTGATGCTTGCGAATACTTCTTCTGTGTTTATGATCGGAAAAATGCTGAGAAACACTTTTGCAAAACCAAGGTCTGGGGACATCTCTACGCCTGTGATCGTCACTAGGCTTCCGCCAAAATAGTGTCTTGAATCTTTCTGAAATATCTCACTTAAATCCTTTTGGATCTGTTTGCCAAACTTGTGTTGTCGCTTATTCTGTGTCATGACTGCAAATATCCATAATTCGCAGCAAGGTTCACTTTGCTTCCTGTTAAATTGTATGAATGCCAATCCGGATTACATTCATTTATCACAATCCGGCAATGCGATTATTTGTTAACCCTTCATTATGTAAATGAAATCTATTGCATAATGTTGACTATTTGAAAATGAAGGGTTAACCCTGACAAAAACACGTTTTTCAGTGTTTTTCGTCAATTGTTCATTTTCAAATGAATAATCGGGGTTAATTTCGAGTTTCTTATCCAAGTCCACATTGCTACAGTTTTTTAGAATAAACGACCCCTACCGAATGATATTCGTGTTCTTGATCCTTATTGGGATCAGGACGGTATGGCTGACTACTGGGTTGGAGCTTTCTATCCCTGAGCTGAAGTGGTTGTTGATAGGGGAGAGACTTGGTGACGGCTTTACCATGTACAAGGACTTGTATGATTCCACTGCGCCGCTTGCCGCCTTTGTTTACAAGGTCTTAGATATTGTTTTTGGGAGAAGTCGATTTGCCCACATTGTGCTAAGCACGACAATCTTGATTTTTCAAGCTGGACTGTTCAACAGCATACTTCTTCGCAACAAGGCCTTCGCAGAGAATTCCTATTTGCCTGCATTTTTCTATGTGATATGTGCCTCGTCAGTTTTGGATTTTTTATCACTGTCTCCACAGCTGATGAGTTTGACTTTTGTACTGGCGGCACTGAATCAAGTTTTTAGAAGGATAGATAATGTGGTGAAGGATGAGCTTTTTCTAAGCTCAGGCTTGTTCATTGGCATAGCGATTGGTTTTTATTTTCCTGCTATCATTTTCTTCCCAGTATTGCTGCTGAGCTTTTTGCTCTTTTCCACTGCGATTCTGCGCAGGTTACTCTTGTTCGTTTACGGGACTTTTGTGGTGCTATTATTGACCTTCGGCTATTTCGCCTGGCAAAATGCAGGGCAGGCTTTCCTCACCGATTTTTTCTATTTGGGGGTGATCAAACCAAAGATCTACTATATCTCTTTGTTTCAGCATTTGGAGATTGGTGCTGTACTACTAGTGACGGGGCTATTATCACTTTCTGTCATTTTTACTTACAGATCGACTCAGTTTCAGCAGAAGATGCAACAAGTAATGGGATTATTTCTGCTAGCCGCTATTCTCATTGCTTTTATTACCCGTGAGCTGATGAGCGCAGACCTGCTCTTTGTCGTTCCCAGTGTGTCCTTCTTTATGGTTTATTTCTTTTTGAATCTGAAAAAGCGATTTTGGAAATTCTTGATGCCCTATTTGATCGTATTTGGACTTCTATTTTATCCTAAAATCTGGCTTAATTATAACCCTGAAAATAATCTTGTATTAAAGCCAGTGACCATTCAGACACAGCCTTCAGACAGGGTGATGGGTATTGGGTTAGACGTCAGTGAATATCAAGATTGTGTGTTCACAGGGCCATTTTTAGATCCATATATCTCCGAAAGGAAGTTGACAGATATTAACTTTTATGATGGAGCTCCTCAGGTCTATCAAGCCATAGAAGGATCAAATGCAGACTTAATTATAGACCGCATGAATATAGCAGAAAAGCTTTTTCACCGCTTTCCCTTGCTCAGGAAAGATTATAGAAAGGAAGCCGAAGATGTTTATAGGAAGATTAACAACTGATCTTATCCACTCTCCGTTGGTGGCGACCACCTTCAAATTCTGTAGTTAGAAAAGCCTTTACAATGCTTTCGGCCAATTCATATGCTGTCCAGCGTGCAGCAATACATACCACATTGGAATTGTTGTGCTGACGAGTGACAGCAGCCAGATCTGTATCCCAGCACAAAGCAGCGCGAATTTTTTGGTGCTTATTTGCAGTGATTGTCACGCCTTGTCCTGAGCCACAGATCAACACGCCCATATCACATTTTCCTTCTTCAATGGCACTGCATGCTGGATGTACAAAATCAGGATAATCTGCAGAATCTGCATTGAATGGTCCAAAGTCGGTCACTTCATAACCTTCTGCTTTGAGGAATACTACCAACTTTTCTTTGTGATAGAAACCTGCATGATCTCCACCAATTGCGATTCTTTTACTCATGGCTTGTTTCAATTTCTGTAGATTTTTTACTGTTTTTCAATTCACGGCTGATCACTCTTTTAGAAATCATAATACTCACCTCATAGAGACCATACAATGGCATGGCAATCAAGATCTGACTGAAAGGGTCAGGAGGCGTGAGCATAGCTCCTAATATCAAGATACCAACGATTGAATGTTTCCTGTATTTTCTCAAAAACTCTGGAGTGACTAGACCAGCTTTAGTCAAGAAGAAAATCACAATTGGCAATTGAAAAAGAATCCCACAGGCGAGGATTAAGGTGATGACAGTGGACACGTAGGAAATAATGTCGAATTCATTCAAGATACTCGGGTCCAACTGGTAGTTTGCTAAGAAATTGATGGAGATTGGTGTGACCACAAAATAGCCAAAAAGCACTCCGGTCAGGAACAGGAAACTAACATAGAATGTAGCTCCACGAGCAGCCTTCTGCTCACGGGGATACAGACCCGGCTTAATAAACCGCCAAATTTCCCAAAAGGCATAAGGGAATGCACAAATAATCCCAATCACAAAAGAAGATGTAACGTGCATAGAAAACTGCCCAGTCATCTGCCTACTTTGGATGATAAAAGGGAGTTGGTCTATGCAAAGTGCTGGTGATTGCAATAAATCAGCAAGCTGGCACAGCATTCTATAGGTCCAAAAGTCGATGCGACTTGGGCCTAGAATGATGTCATGAAAAACCAGAGTCTTGGCTGCAAAAGCACCCACAGTGAAGACCATTATAGCGACAAGTGAGCGAACGAGATGCCAACGGAGTTCTTCCAGATGGTCCAGAAAGGACATTTCTACTTCGCCCTCATTGCCTATTTGGTCTAAAGCCATTACTTATGAGTAAAGAGGAAAGTCCATCATCCACTTGTTGACGGATTTTTTCACTTCCTGAAGGATAGCAGGATTCTCGAAGTTGGTAATGACTTGATCGATCATCTCCACGATTTTGGCCATGTCTTTTTCTCTCATGCCTCTTGTGGTGATAGCCGCCGTACCCACACGTATTCCAGAGGTCGTGAAAGGAGATTTATCATCAAATGGCACCATGTTTTTATTCACAGTGATATCTGCTTGAATCAAGGCATTCTCTGCGTCTTTACCTGTTAGGTTTTTACCTCTAAGGTCTATCAGCATCAAGTGATTGTCTGTACCACCAGAGATAATATCATATCCACGCTGTACAAATGCATCAGACATCACTTTCGCATTTTTCTGCACTTGCATGATATAATCCATGTATTCGTCACTCAAAGCTTCACCAAAAGCCACGGCTTTAGCTGCAATGATGTGTTCCAATGGCCCACCTTGTGTACCTGGGAAAACCCCCGAATCAAGAATGGAACTCATTTTTCTGATCACACCTTTTGGAGTGACTATGCCGAATGGATTATCCATATCCTCACGAACCATAATCAATCCACCTCTTGGGCCTCTTAGAGTCTTGTGAGTAGTAGTAGTCACAATATGGCAGTGATCCAATGGATCGTTGAGTAACCCTCTTGCAATCAACCCAGAAGGGTGGGAAATGTCAGCAAGCAATACTGCACCTACTTCGTCAGCAATCACTCTGAATCTTTCGTAATCCCAGTCTCGAGAGTAAGCAGAAGCCCCGCAGATCAACATTTTTGGCTTGACCTCCTTCGCTTTCGCCTCTACCTTATCCATATCGATAAGGCCTGTTTCTTTTTCTACCCCGTAGAAATTTGCATTGAAATATTTACCTGACATATTCACAGGAGAGCCATGTGAAAGGTGACCACCATGAGACAGGTCAAAACCAAGAATAGTATCTCCAGGATTCAAACAAGCCAAGAAAACCGCGGCATTTGCCTGAGCGCCAGAGTGCGGCTGTACGTTTGCCCAGCTTGCGCCGAAAAGTTCTTTTACACGCTCTATAGCCAGCGTTTCTACCTCATCTACCACTTCACATCCACCGTAGTATCGCTTACCAGGGAGTCCTTCAGCGTATTTATTCGTAAGTACGCTGCCTGCAGCTTCCATCACTTGAGGCGAAGCAAAATTTTCAGATGCAATCAGCTCGATTCCCTCTATTTGTCTTTTCTTTTCCTGCTCAATGAGTGCAAATAATTTTTCGTCTCTCTTCATGATAAATTTTCTACGTGTGGATACTTCGGTTTATTGATGAGGGTTAATCGAGCGGCAAAATTACTCGAACACCCCCACTTTACCAATCCGAATAATACTCGTATTTGTGGGGGTGTTGACTTATTTTAGCCTTTCATTTTAGTTATTAAAAATCATGCTGGAAGATTTTAGAAAGGAAATAGACCGGTTGGACGATGCGATGATCGATCTTCTCAACAAGCGCATGGAAATTGTGAAGCAAGTAGGGGCGCTGAAGCGTACAGATAAATCTGCGATCTATCGACCTGAACGAGAGAAAGCCATCATTGATCGATTGGCAGAGAATAGCAAAGGCATCTTGAGCAGAGCGGCCATAGAGGCGATCTACTTTGAGATATTTGCGGTGAGCAGAAATTATGAGTTGCCCGAGCGCGTGGCATACTTGGGGCCAGAAGGAAGCTTCACGCACCAAGCTGCCGAGAGCCGTTACGGAGCAGTGAGTGATTATATTCCTTTGGATTCGATCACGTCTGTTTTCGAAGCTGTGAAAACTTCACGGGCGAGATTTGGCGTGGTACCAATTGAAAATAATCAAGAGGGCACTGTCCAAGAAACCATCGATCTTCTTGCTCAGCACAAACTTCATATAGCAGCAGAAATCATATTACCTATCCATTTTTCCTTTGCCTCTCAGGAGGAAAATCTTGAGCGGATTCATACGGTCTATTCTAGAGATATTGCTTTCAGACAATGCAAGAATTTCCTCAATGATTATTTCAAACACCCAGTGAAACTTGTTCCAGTTAGTTCCACAAGCCGTGCTTGTCAATTGGCAGGTGAAGAGGAAGGTGCTGCTGCCATTTGCGCACCAATAGCTGCGCGACAGTATAAGCTTCCAATCCTGTATAGCAACATTCAAGATTCTGCTGACAACCAAACGCGATTTTTGATCATCAGTCAAAATTTTGTGAATCAAATAAGCGGTGAGGACAAGACTTCCGTCATTGCCAAACTACCAGATGAGCCGGGTTCTCTCGTTAGATTTCTTCAAAACTTCCAGAATGCGGGCATCAACTTGTGTAAAGTGGAAAGCAGACCTGCAAAGCAGGGAACAACTTTTAAATATGTATTCTTTGTAGAATTTGAAGGACACTTCAACGAACCAAAAATCCAGAATACGATCAAGCCCTATTTGGACAATATCACATGGCTAGGTAGCTATGTGCAGCTTTGCTAATCCCTACTGACTTTGGCTAAAAACCGTACAACTTTCTATTGCCAAAACTGTGGCAGCAACTCCGCCAAATGGATTGGAAAATGTCCTGCCTGTGGTGAATGGAACACCTATGTAGAGGAGGTTATCTCCAAAGCAGGTCCTGCAGAAAAAGAAGTATGGCATGAAGAAGGAGCTGTAAGAAATGTCCCAACCAAAATTCAGGATGTAATTTTCGATGAGCATCAGCGAATAAAAACAACTACTGAAGAGCTCAATAGAACACTAGGAGGAGGCAT
>JBLIFO010000143.1:0-7446 GCA_047633875.1 Marinoscillum sp.
TCTATAACCGCTTAGATATGGTTGGATTTAGTGAATTTCCAACTGACTTAGAGGGAGAGGGGTTTGAAGATATAGTTAAAGTAACTGAAAAGATAGAGGAGGAGATGACCAACTCGAGTTGGAATAAAAAACTGATTGATCTATGATTTTCTTGATTTGAACGACCAAGTAAACTCAAATTCAGAAACCACAGTTCCATTCTTCATTTTGCCGATCGTTTTTAGTGTCACCGTTTGTGGTTCTCCAGTAGTTTGAGCGAGAGCAACTGCATTGAACGCATCTTTGACGTCTTCACAAGTGAAATAAACAGTGTCGGTAGCTTTTTTACTGAAAGTGGCCTTTAAATCAACAATAATAAAAGCAATAGATGGATTTGTTCCGGTGATTGCTAAAAGGCAAGGCGTTGCAGTTGAAAGCTCAGCTGCCATGCTTTGAACTGCAAAATAGGTGCTCTTGAAAGGATTCTTTGTGACCCAATTGAAAGGGATTGATGCAATGCATTTTTCGTCATCAAGATGTCTTAGGCGCATACTTGCAAAAAAACCCATTGGTAGTTTGGTCATCAAGAAGTACAAAAACGACCATCTTCCCAAAATGCTTCTTCTGAGTTTTTCTTGAGATTGGGTAAGTTGCATGGTAGGGCTGGAATGAAGTAAGATGGCTAAAATTGATTAAGACTGAGTCGATAGGGATCGCTTTTCTTCTTTCAGGATTTTGCGTTTTTCTTGATTTAGGAAGAAGCTTTCTAATCCACCCTCAAAAAATTTCAACATCAATGCTAAGGCCCCTTTTATAGCAATACCAAGATATTGAATGGAGACAAAAGTCTCTATGATCGGCTCTACAAAGTACTCTTCAGAAATGAACAGAATAATAGCTAAAGTAAACATGATGGTTGACGCTTTACGTCCAACTCGTGCTTTGGCTAGTTCCTGAATAGTTGCCTCTAATTCTACGTTTTTAACTTTGATTTGATCATTTTGCTCTTTGATTTGGACATTTGCATTGTCCAATTTTTTCTGTAATCGATCAGATACTCTCGTTATAACTCTAGCTTGAGCTAGTAATTCTTCATAGTCAGAGGAAAAATCATCAAGATCATTCTTAAAAATCGCATGTGTGTCTAGTTTGGCTCGAAAATCTTTGAGCCTGCGTATTTCTTCATGATACAATTCGGTAGGTCCGTCCATTTGTATCTATCTTAATATTCTTCTATCTCTAGGAAATTAAAATTCAAATCAAGTAAGTCAGCATAATCTTCTCCCGCCTCCATCATATCCTCATCATCATCTTCATAATACCAGTTAATAATTAGATCTATATCTGAATCTTCAAATCGACTTAATCTTTTGAAGACATCAAATAGACATTTTGAAGAACTAGTATTAAAGTATTCAAAAGAAAAATTTGCAGTAAATTTTTTCATATCACTCTCTAAAACAAAGTCAAGTCCCTCAATTATCTTTTGATAGAATAAGATAGAATTCTCAGGGCTGGAACGCCCTTTGACCTCCAATATACCTTCTTCAGGATCAAAATTGACCAATGGTGTTACTCTCGTAGGCTCTAAAAAAAACTTTTCCATAAATCTTCCAGAATAAACTCTGATTAATCCTCTACAATTCTTGGTAATCGTACCTGAAGTGTGAAATATGATACTTTATCGTTAACGGATTGAAAAGTATATCTCAACTTTTCCCCACCTGTTTTTCTTGCTATATCTATAAAACCAAGACCTCCTGTTCCCTTATCTGAAAACTCTTGATCTTGAAGGGCTTTTTTGTATAATACACGAAGTTCATCGGGCTCTACTGAATTAATTTCATCCAATCTTCTTTGAACCTCTTCTATTTTTTCCTTCGGAATATAATTACCTGTCTGCAAACTATAGAATCTTTTTCGGGCAGCTATTAAAATAAGCGCTGAACGAGAATCATATCCGCTAATCAGGTTTTGATCCGCATTTACCTCATCGAGATGATAGTAGAGATTTTGAATGCACTCGGTAGCGACATTATAAAATTTCTTTTTGACTTTGCGATTTTCCTCAAGTTCCTCAAGTCTCTCCTCAAGAGTGGCTATCATGGAAGTCACAAGGTCAAAAGTTAATTCCCCTTTATACATCAAGATGATGTTTTGATCATAGATGTTCTTGTAACTTCTCAAATAATCCATACTAATATTAAATTCATTTGATCACCTTTCACTTTGAAATGCAATTACTTCTTCAAGACTAATCAGAATCTGTGATAATATTAAAAATAATTCCAATTTTTCACGAAAAAAACAGCTTCTAAGTCAGTTTTTGAAATTATTACCGGAAGTGATCATTACTTATTGACGCCATTATTTTGCTCATTTATTCCTCATTTATTCCTTTCATGATATCCTCCATTAAATGTTTAGTTCTTTTTCACTAAACTGCATGTTTTTTTTTAATCGACAGAGATTATGTCAATAGATTTTGTTGCACATTTTCATTGTAGTTGGAAAGAATTATTTAGTTTAGTTCCTAGCGCGAACAAAAATTAGGAGAACCAACCAAACTAACGATTATGTTAAAGAAGGATTTATATGCGATAGCTTATACCATCACAGCTCTAATAATAGCAGGAACTGTGGCCTATTATGTCTTTTTTGTTCAAAAGGACATTATTACAAACTTTAACGAAGATCCTACTATTGTTAGAGTAGCATCACGGCAGTCTACTATGGGACAAACCATCGTAAAGACCGCAGTGGGAATGGGATACTCTGCCAATGAGCGAAACTTTGGAGTTTTTCAAGCTGAGTTGAGTAGAATACTTCCTGATTGGAGAAAAGGTCATCAAGCACTCATTAATGGAGATTCAGAGTTAGGAATCAAAGCACCAACTCAAAGCACTGCCTATATCAAACTCCAAGAAGATTTAAAATTCTTTTATGAACAAATGAATATCAACTCAGGCAATTTGCTTGATGTTGAATTTACTGAGAACAAGAGCGATATCAATGCACTCGCTCTTAGAAGCTCTATTGAAACCCTGATTAATACCGTTAGAAAATACCAAATAGCTTCTGATAAAATAGCAGATTACTTTGTAAGTGAATCCCAGTCGTTTAAATCTGGATATAGTTTAGTTGAAAAGATTGTCTTTGGTGCATTCATTGGATTTTTGCTATTGCAAGCTTTATTTGTTTTTCGGCCATTAGTACAGTTGGCAGGAGATAACTACTTAACTGCAAACAAGGCCTTCATCAAAGTGAAAAAATCTGAGGAGGAATTAAAAATCAACTTTAAGAAACAGAAGTTGATAAATAAGAAACTCTATGAGTCAAGAAAGGAAATAGAAGAGAATAACAAGAAGCTAAAGGAATCTGAAGGAAAGCTTTTGAAATCATCAGAAGAGCAAATAAAGATTAACGAAAAGCTGATTACAGCACAGGAAGAACTTAACAACGCATATAAAAGATTGCAAGATTCTGAGGTAGAGATCAGAGAACTTGCTGATAAACAGCTTCAGGATAATGAGAAGTTATTCTTGGCTGACAAGAAATTGAAGGAGACATTGAAGAAAGAGCAACAATCTAAGGAAGAATTGAATCTTGCTATTCAGTCACTTAAGGATACTCAATCTCAGCTAGTCCATTCTGAAAAAATGGCATCCCTTGGACAGCTTACAGCTGGTATTGCACATGAAATCAATAATCCTATCAATTTTATATCTAGTGGTATGGTTTCTATCAAGATGTCAATAGAGTCAATGAGAGAGATTGCTGAGGAATATTCTAGACTTGATGAAGGTGCGGAACTTGACGAAGTTTTAGAAAATATAAAAGATCTTAAGGAAGAACACGAATACGAAGAAATACTAGAAGAATTGGACGAGCTTGTTAAAGATGTTAATTATGGTGTGACAAGAACCATAGAAATTGTAAAAGGGTTGAGAGTGTTCTCAAGGCTTGATGAAGAAGAATCGAAGACGGCTAACGTTAACGAGAACTTAGATGCTACTTTGACTCTGTTAAGAAATAAAACCAAAAACATCATTAAAGTTTCTAAGTTTTATGATGAAAAAATGGCTGATATTGAATGTTATCCAGGCCAGTTGAACCAGGTATTCATGAATATTCTTAATAATGGAATTCAGGCGATTCCAGCAGAACGTAAGGATGGGGAAATCACCATCTATACAGAAGAGTTGGAGGATGAGGTTGTAATTCGTATTAAAGACAATGGTATGGGAATACCAGATAATATTAAAAATCGAATTTGGGAGCCATTCTTCACTACAAAAGCGGTAGGGGTAGGTACTGGATTAGGTATGTCTATCACTTATGGTATCATTGAAAAGCATAATGGTAAAATCGAGTTAGCTAGTGAAGTTGGTCAGGGTACTGAATTTGCTATTACTCTACCAAAGAGACTGCAGAAAGTCAAAAAAGCTGAGGCTTCTAAAGTGGCAGAAAGTAAATAGTCTTATTTTTGCATTCATTACAAAAAGCGCAGAAAAGAATGGAAGAGATTAAAGAATCTAAGGCAGAAGGCAGATTTGAGAAGGAGAAGAAGTATTCTTTACTTTATGTAGATGATGAAGCTACCAACTTAAGAGTATTCAAATCTAATTTTCGTAAGTTTTTTAAAGTATATACTACTACAAATCCTTTCGAGGCTATTGAAATCTTGAAGGAGAATAGTATACAAGTAGTTGTTACTGACCAAAGAATGCCAGAAATGACTGGTACTCAATTCCTGGAAACTATACTTCCAGATCACCCTGATATTATAAAAATTATATTAACTGGCTTTACTGATATTGAAGCTATCAAGGATGGTATAAACAGATGTGGTATTTATAAGTATATCACCAAACCTTGGAACTTTGATGAAATGAAAGGGCTCTTAGATAGGGCTATGGAAAGTTATCAAGACTCACTCGATACCGAAGAGCATGTAAAGGTTCTAGAAGTTTCGAATGTAGAACTTGAGCAAAGGGTAAAGGAGAGAACTGAGGAGTTAAATTCGATCAATAAAAGATTAATTGACAGCATAAGATATGCAGGACTATTGCAACAATCTATGCTTCCCAATGAGCGCTATTTGAGTAGAATATTCACAGAACATTTTGTCATGTACAGAAACAAATATTTGTTCAGTGAAGAATTTATTTGGACCACTAGCCTAAATTTCAGGTCTGAGGATTATACTGTTATAGCTTTGATCGAATTTGACGGCAAGGGTATAGTGGGTTCTCTGAAAACGCTTATTGCAGATTCTGTACTTAATGATTTGATACAAGATAGAAAAATCTTTCATTCAGGTGATATTATTAGGGAATTGACACAGGAACTTGATGCTGCCGGTTCTAAGGAGTTACAATGTGATCTAAAGGTTTCAGTTGCACTTTTCGACAACAATGCCAAGACGCTTCAATTCAGTGGGGTAGATCAAGACATGATTATATTCACTGGAAATGAAATGGTTGTTTTAGAAGGTGAATCCAAAGAAAATATTAATGATTTAATGGCCGATAAGATTGAACTGACTAATGATGCAACATATTATATGTTCTCTAACGGTTACTTTAATCAGCAAAATCAAGATGGCGTGAAGTTTTCTCAAGAGAAATTCGAGGAAATGCTGAAATCCGTTCAAAAGAAATCTTTGGCTGATCAGTATAAGTTCTTAACGCAAACTATTGAAGACTGGGTGGGGGATAATGGAATGTCTGATGATATTTCCATAATAGGATTTAAGTTATAAGCGTATTATGGAGGTAAAGGCGAGTAGTTTTAAAAATTGGTGCACTGAAAATATAAGTCCTCAATCTTGGACCAGAATATGTTTGAGATGCGTTGATGACCTTAGAGCAAAGGGATTTAATTTAAAGCAAATGGAAGATTTAAACCCTGATGTGGAATTGGATTCGGAAATTCTTGCTAAACTGAATAAAGCTTTAGAAGCTCTTTATGAGATGTCCGTGGATGAAAGTCTATTAGTCCGTTACTAATTTAGCTTATATTTCAAATCCAAAGACCAAAACGTCATCAGTTTGATGTGCATTTCCTTTCCAATCATTGAAGGAATCTGTCAATCTAGCTAATTGGTCTTGCATTGGTAAGTCCGAATTTTCAGCCAACAGATCTTTAAAACGCTTACTCAGAAATTTCTTATCTTCTTTACCTCCAAATTGATCTTGGAAACCATCTGTAGCCATATAGATTTTATCTCCTGCTTCGAGTGTAATTTCCACTTTACTTAACTTTTCAGATACTTCTTTTTCATCGCCATCAATTCCTCCAATCATAAATTTCGGACTCTTATAGGTAAGTAATTCCTTGGTTCCTTTCTTAACAATATAGAGTGGAATACCAGCTCCTGAGAACTCTAATTTAAGATCATCGAGATTAATAATCGCAAGTCCCATTTCCATTCCATCTCTATTCAGTCTTTCATCTCCCTTCAATTCAAACTTGATTACCTTATCTAACCTTGCAAGAATCTTTGTTGGATCTATATAATTCTGATAATAGACAATATTGGTAAGTTGATTACTTCCCATAATAGACATGATAGCTCCTGGGACACCATGCCCAGTGCAGTCGGCACAAACAATCACCAGATATTCATTTCTGCCAAGTCGAACCCTTTCAAACCAATAAAAATCACCACTTACGACATCCTTAGGTTGGTAAAAGACGAATAGATCATTTATTACTTTATTTAGTGAAGATAGATTTGGTAATATTGATTGTTGGATTCTTTGCGCATAGACAATGCTATCTGAGACCTGTTTATTTGCATGTTCAAGAAGCACCTTCTGCGACTCCATAGTAGTGTTCTGAGCTTCAAGTTTATCATTGAGTTGTTTTTGCTCAGCAAGTCGCTTTATTAGAACCTGGGAGGCGTTACTCAAAAGCGTTGCAAGACGTCCCAATTCATCATTTGAGTCAATTTTTATTTCTACATCAAGATTCCCTTTACTTACTTCTTCAGCCATTCTTGTAAGATTCACAATAGGCTTTACGAAAATATGTGCTGCTATTAATGCAAGAATAAGTGATCCTCCCAACACTAAACACACAATTAGGACTAAGTGTGATTGTATTGCTTGAAGTGGCGCATATGGATCAGTTGTACTAGAACTACTTGCTATTCGTATTGCTTTTTCAATGGCACTATTGATGACAAAATAGTAAACCGCCGAAGCAGCTATAACAAGTGAAACACAAAGAATAGACAGTTTTGCATATATATTCATGTCCCTAAGGTAATTGACTGAATTCAATTATCATGATATGTGCTTATCATAATTATAACTTTATTTACTTGGGTTCAGTTAATAACGGTCTTAATGATACTAATGAAAATCGTTAATTGAATAAATTTCTTCTCTTTTTTAACTGATTGCTTTATAGATTCGCTTATCAGGAAATTATAGAGTGATGTCGAAAATTTGGCTTGTG
>JBLIFO010000144.1:0-7382 GCA_047633875.1 Marinoscillum sp.
TAGCTGCTTATGTAGATGTTGAAGCTGACATTACCGAATCCTTCTTCCTGACAGCAGCTCTTCGTTATGAGCGTTATGATGATTTTGGCGATACTTTCAATTGGAAACTTGCTGGACGATTTGCAGTATCTGACAACTTTGCTTTAAGGGGCGCAGCTAGTACGGGCTTCAGAGCACCTTCTCTTCACCAGCTAAACTTCAATAGTACTTCCACAATCTTCGTAGATGGTGTAGCTTTTGAAGTAGGAACTTTCTCCAACGATAGTAGACCTGCTCAGCTTCTGGGTATACCTCAACTGAAGCAAGAAACCTCTAACAATTTTAGCGCTGGATTTACCTCTACTTTTGGTGACTTTTCGCTTACCACCGATGGTTACATCATTCTGATTAGTGATAGAATCGTTTACACAGGACAGTTTAGTGGCAATGCTACTGGTACTGCTTCAGAGCAAGAAATTGCAAGATTGCTTCAGCAAGCCAATGCTAATCAAGCAGCTTTCTTTGCAAATGCGATTGACACGAAGACTACAGGCTTGGATGTAGTGCTAACCCATAGTGCGAGATTCGGGTCACAACATACTTTGAGAAGCACGCTTGCAGCTACTTTCTCTCAAACACTTTTGGATGGTGATGTGAAATCCTCACCTTTATTGGTAGGGAAAGAAGATACTTATTTTGATCGTTCAAGTAAGATTTATCTTGAAGCAGCTACTGTTAGGACGAAGTTAAATTTGACTTTCAACTATACCAACAAAAAATTCAATGCGATGCTTAGAAACGTATACTTCGGATCTGTGGAAGAAGCCACTAATACTGAGGCAAACGCACAAACATTCGATCCTAAAGTAGTCACAGACCTTACGTTTGGCTACCAAATGAATGATGTCTTCAAGCTTTCTTTAGGCTTCAACAACCTCCTGGATGTCTATCCTGACGAAGCAATAGCCGCTAATCAAAGCGACGGACGCTTTTTGTACTCTCGCAGAGCGCAGCAGTTTGGTATAAACGGACGTTTTGGATTTGTAAAACTTTCTATCAGACTTTAATTAGCTGATAAAAAGAGCTTTTTTTCACCTCGATTGTGGATGTTTCCTTGAAAAGAACATTTGTGGTCGGGGTGTTTTTTATTCAAACTTAAGGCACATAGGTGCCGATAAAGTCATTTGATTCCCTGTAAAGGTCAACCCTCCAGTCTCCTTATTCCTTTGAAATACGACTATGTTATCTGATCGCTGATTAGCAACTAAAAGATGTCGCTCATCTGGAGATAGCGTGAAATTTCTTGGCCAATCACCTTCCACAGATGTATGACCAATTAATGTTAATTCACCATTTTCCGATACGCTGAAAGCCACTATGCTATTATGTCCTCTATTGGCACCATATAGAAACTTACCGTCATCGCTAAGTTGAATATCCGAGCATTGATTGTGCTGCGTGAAATCTTGTGGCAAAGTTGTCTGTCTATCAATTACCTCAAATGTGCCATCAGCCAAAATAGTCAATGACATTATGGTACTAGAGAGCTCATTGATGATAAATGCCCTTGATTTATTCTTTTGAAAAATAAGATGTCTAGGTCCATCTCCAGGTTCAAGGGCTAATGCCACAAATCCCTGCCCCAGATTTGCCCCAGATGTAGGATATCCAATCACTAGATCAGTCCCCAGATCTACTACGTAAAGCACGCTCCCTTCTTGAGAAAAAATCGAACAGTGGGCATGAGGAACTTCTTGTCGATTTTCATTTGGGCCACTGCCAATGTGCTGGTAGGTAAAAAGGGAATCACCAAAGTTTCCATCGGCCAATAAATTATAAACAACACCATTTCCACTACCGTAATTAGCAGCTGCAACAAATGATTTTGAACGGTCAGAATCTATATAACAAGCTCCTCTGCCATATGATGGCTTCTCACCAAGTGATATAAGACCTGAATCATTTTTGGAAAATGCTACTAGCATAGCGTCTTCCGCCTCACTTACTGCATACAAATTATCTGATAGCACATTAATGAAAGTAGGATTACGAACTTTCACAGCAAGTTCAAGTTTGGCAAGCACTCCAGTAGTTGGATTGAACTCTACAATATAAATTCCTTCACTTGTCCCCTTGGTTTGTGTCCCAATCCACAACTTTTCACTCGTGCTCACTTCTGAACTACATGAGAGCAAGGAAATCAAAATAAGGCTCGAAACGCCTAAGTGAGTAAATGTTTTCATAATGATGTTTATCATTTTATAAAGTAATGTCGCAAATTCAGCTAATTAAGGAACTATCTGGATGGCGTATTCTTCGGATTCCCATATACTACTGCCAGATCCTCCGGCATCTGGTGTTTCATCAAGATTCATTTCTAATCTTCTATTCATGCGGATAGTGGCTGCCCCTGTAAGATTTATGTTGAGTTCGTTTGGTTTGATCTCAAAAGAAGTGGCATTCAATGCTTCAATATAATCGTAGAAGCTCACATCTCCATTGTTGATAATAAGCTCTATATTTTCTCTAACACCTGATTTATTCCCAACCCATGGAATTAGGGCACCTTGGGAAATAGAAATTTGAGTAATGGTATCGGATAGGTCGATTGGTGCTGCAAGCTCAAGTGTATTTTCAAAAATATTAGCTTCAGAATTTTCATAGACAAATTTAGCCTCGTCTACTTCACCATTAAATGTACGATCATAACTCACAATGCCAAGAATCTCTGTCTCCTTCAAACTCTGATCATTAAAAGTGACACCTGATGGAGAATTGAGCTTAAGAAATGTACTTCCAAAAATGAATGATGCACTCACATAGGTACGCTCTGTACCGGCATTGTATTGAAGTAGATAATTGGTTCTGATTCTTTCTTGATTGACATCTTCTGCATCCTCAGAGATACAGCCTGACCAAATGATTGAAGTTAGGATTAATATCAAACAAAATATTGATGATCTTTTCATAGTTTAAAGTTAGTATGAGGATTGCTTCTTAAACACCTTCGGCATCAAAAAAAACCACATTATACCTATATATAGGTATTGTTTTTAATATTTAATAAAAGGACTTTTGAAATAAAAATGTTATCAGGGGAACTTACAATCACACTATTCACGTCCTGCTTCATTTGGAGCTGCACCTCAGAGTCGGATGAGTCTGAAGATTACAAATTCACTTCTAAGTGTCATTAATAATATCAAGATATCAAAACGGTGGTAGGTTTTGTGTTTAGCGCACTGGTCTCATTTTGAGCCAGTGCGTTTTTATTTCTTGTAGTTACCTATTTACGATCAAACGCCATCCAAATTCTTACTTGACTGACATTGATATATTTCAGAACTTCAAAAAATGCCTGAATTTCCATTTGTGTATATATCTGATGAAGTGAAGGCCGTGAGATCTCTCTATGAAGATCTTATTCCCAAAAGATACCAATTTGAATATTGGCATGACTTTATAGAGCAAGTAGCTGAACGTATTTACCATGGTCATCGAGCTAATCTTCACGGTGCCTATGTAGAGATTAGCAATGGATGTGAGCGCTTCATGGGGAAAAGTATTAGTGATATTTTCAACTCTGAGTTCACCATGTATGATGCTCTGATGACAGCATCCCGGCTGCATGGTTATCCCGATTGGGAAAGTATTTCCACAAACAAGCAGCAGGCTAATAATAAAGGCTTTGAGGAGGGGCTACTATACCTACTAAGTGGAGATGAGTTCAATTTTAAAAAGCTCCTGAGTCATGAGAGCCAATTAGCTAATCAAAAATCCACACTTGGGCATGGTGCAACGCTCCTTCATTATTGCGCCAGCAATGGTATAGAAACTTATCATCAAGTTGTCCCAAAAAACCTACCTGAGATGGCGAGACTCCTTATTGATCATGGAGCGGACAGACATCTCAAAATGCATATTTATGATGGAGATTTTACGGCCAAGCAATTAGCTGAGTCAAGTTCTCACCCAAAAGTAGCAGGAATAATGGACGCCCTTTTGAAGGTTCTGTCCTAATCATAATTACTTTCGCAATATGGATTTTAGCATAATTAAAACTGATTCAAGCAATTCTGATTTTGTGGCATTGGTGGCTTTATTGGATGCAGAACTCGCCATACGAGATGGTGAAGAAGATCACGCTTTCTATGATCAATTCAATAAAATCACAAGTGTCAAACATTGCGCAGTACTCTATTCGGATGAAGTAGCTGTAGGATGTGGTGCCTTGAAAGCCTTTGATGATAACACTGCAGAAGTCAAACGAATGTTTGTAAAGCTGGAGCAAAGAGGGAAAGGATTAGCTGTGACAATTTTAACTGAACTAGAAACTTGGGCTAAGGAGTTGGGTTTTGGAAAATGTATTCTAGAAACCGGCTTTAAGCAACCAGAAGCGATCGCTCTTTATAAAAAATGTGGTTACCAAGTGATTGAAAACTATGGTCAATATGCTGGGGTGAGCACGAGTATCTGTTTTGAGAAAGTTTTATGAAATTAAAAACCTCCAAGGTTTTAAAAACCTTGGAGGTTTTGCAAGAAAAGAGCCGTCTCATTAGCATTTTGAAGACAGTCTCTAACTTCTTCACGCTTATCCTTTCAACTTTTCAGCAATCCAATCCCCTACATCAGTAGTGGATTTTGCTCCTTCTTTGGAAATGTCCTCAGTTACGAAATTTGCTTCAAGAGAAGCATTTACCGCATCACGAATCGCTTGAGCTTCCTCAAGTAAATTCAATGACTCCAATAGCATGGCTGCTGAAAGAATTGTAGCGATTGGATTGGCAATATTCTTACCAGCTGCCTGTGGATACGAACCATGAATCGGCTCGAAAACAGAAGTATGCAGTCCAACAGAAGCTGAAGGCAACAATCCCAATGATCCTGTGATCACACTCGCTTCATCCGAAAGGATGTCACCAAACATGTTTTCAGTCACCATCACATCAAACTTCTTCGGCCACTGAACCAACTGCATGGCAGCATTGTCCACGAACATATAATCCACCGTGATTTCTGGATAGTCTTTCTCCATGCGCTGAGAGACCTCTCTCCAAAGTCTTGAAGTACAAAGCACATTGGCCTTATCCACTATCGTCAATCGCTTATCTCTCTTGCCAGCATATTCGAAAGCAAGTTTTAATATTCTCTCGATTTCATGTGTTGTGTAGACACAATTGTCAAAAGCAGAAGTTAAATCCTCCGATCTTCCTTTGTCACCAAAGTAGATACCACCTGTCAACTCACGAATTACCATTAGGTCAGCACCTTCTACCCTATCATTCTTCAATGGACTTTTGTCAATCAATGAAGGGAAAGTTGCCACAGGACGGATATTGGCATATAAGCCCAATTTTTTACGCATGAGCAACAATCCTTGCTCTGGACGAACCTTCGCTTTTGGATCATTGTCATATTTAGGATCGCCGATGGCTCCAAAAAGCACAGCATCCGCATTCATGCAAATTTCGTGAGTAGAATCAGGATACGGCTCACCTACCAAGTCAATCGCTGCGGCCCCAGTCGGCGCAAACTGAAAGTCAAAAGTGTGTCCGAACTTCTCTCCTACTGCCTTCATTGCTTTGATGGCTTGATCTACAATCTCCGGTCCAATACCGTCTCCAGGTAGCGTTGCAATCTTATAATCCATGATCCCTATTTATGATTTTTAATAATGTTTAGCATTTTAATAGTGGCTTTGATAGCCGCCACTGTTTGGTCTGGGTCTAGCCCACGTGTCTTAAATGTGCGGTCGCTTTCCCAAGTAATGGTCGTAATAACCAATGCATCCGTCTCTCCTCCAGGAGGGATTTGCACTTCGTAATCCGTCAATCTGGGTAGTGTCTCACCAAGCTCTTTATAAATCGCCTTTAGCGAATTCATAAAAGCATCGTATTGTCCATCGCCACCGGCAGTTTTCTCATAGGTCTTACCTCCTATTTCAATACTTAGAGTGGCCATCGAGTGCAATCCTTGCGCTACGCTCAAAGAATAGTTTTTGATCTTTACATATTGATCAAGCTTTTCGCTTCGAAGCACGTCATTGATAATGAATGGTAAGTCTTCTTTGGTGATTGACTCTTTCTTGTCGCCTAGCTCAATGATTTTTTGAGTGATCTTCTTGGTGTCTTCTTTACTCAACTCTATTCCGAGTTCCTCCAAATTCTTTTTGATGTTGGCTTTGCCAGACATTTTGCCCAAAGCATAGGAATAGCTTCTGCCAAATCGCTCTGGACTAAGGCCATTGTGGTAAAGGTTGTCCTTGCTATCTCCGTCAGCATGGATGCCGCTTGTCTGAGTGAAAACAAACTCTCCAACCAATGGCTTGTTTGCCGGTATCCGAACACCTGAAAAAGACTCTACGATCTTACAAACTTTGTAAAGTTTGGTCTCATCTACATTCATATCAAAGTGCAAATGATCCTTTACTATCCCGATTACACTTGACATAGGCACATTACCCGCACGCTCCCCTAGCCCATTCAACGTGGTATGAATACCCATAATACCCGCCTCCAATGCCGAATAAACATTAGCTGTAGAGAGATCATAGTCATTGTGTGCGTGGAAGTCAAAATGAGCCGAAGGGTGTTTGCTCGTCATGCTATGGCAAAAAGTGGCTACTTCCTTGTGGTTGAGTATCCCTAAAGTATCCGGAAGCATGATCCGCTTCACTGGTAGTTTCAGAAGACCTACTATCATTCCATCTACATAGTCAGCTGAAGAACGCATCCCGTTGGACCAATCTTCCAAGTAGACATTCACTTCTATTCCCTGTGAATGAGCATATTTGATGGTTTCGGCGGCATCCGCCAAATGCTCTTCCATCGTTTTTTTAAGCTGACCTTCGCAGTGTTTGCGAGATCCTTTGCAAAGTAGATTGAGGACTTTACCACCAGCATCACGAATCCAGTCTACTGAGATATTTTGATCAACAAAGCCCAAGATTTCTACCCGATGACCAAAGCCATTTTGGTTAGCCCAATCGAGGATCTTCTGTGCACCTTTATATTCTCCATCCGAAACACGAGCAGAAGCTACTTCGATACGATCCACCTTTAGTTCTTCAAGCAGCAACTGCGCAATCGTCAGTTTCTCGCTTTCCGTAAAGGAGACTCCTGAGGTTTGTTCGCCATCCCTCAGCGTGGTATCTAATATTTCTACTTTCAAAATGGAGTGATTTAGTATTGTGGTTCTAAGCAGTGCTTATAGTGGCATTGCTTCTCCGAAAGTCTTGATTTCGTCTTTCATGCTTTGCAAATAGTCGATATCATCAAAGCCATTGAGCATATTGACCTTCTTGTAGCTATTGATATCGAATCCTTCTGAAGCACCTGTTGCCAGAATAGTGACTTTTTGCTCATGCAAATTCACTTCAAACTCAGCATTTGGTTCCTCTTCTA
>JBLIFO010000145.1:0-7303 GCA_047633875.1 Marinoscillum sp.
CTAGAGTTCAGTCGGTGATTAAGTCTTATAAACTTGAGCAAGAACATCAATAAAACTAATAAAAGAATTGCTGACACTATAGCTAGAAGCGTGCGCACTTGCAGCTGATGGGACTGTTGTAAGTTTCGATTTTCAAGGCCTTTTTTATCCTTCGATAACTCATGTACCTGTATGACTGTCTTCGTAAGGTTGTAACGGTCTCGTAATTTCTTTTTTTCGATAGAATCTTTGACCGATTTGTGAAGTCTCAGATATTTTAAAGTAGCAGCATTGTCACCATTTTCACTAGAGACCTCTATCAACTCTTGAAAGCTCACCTTTAAAAACTCGGATAAATTGTGGTCTTCACTAAATTCTGCAGCTAGGACTAATCTCTTCATTTGCATTTCTAAATTCCCTTCAGCCTTAAAAACATGCGCTAGCCCTAGCATTGCTTCAGTTGTAGCTACTTTTTGTGAGTTTTCTCCTAGTTCCTCAGAGATTTCGAGTACTCTGTAGAAGTTGTTTTTTGCTTCACTAAAATCTCTCTCGGCAAACTCTATTAACCCCATTACTTTGTAGCAAGAAGACAAAACAGGTCGATTGTTGATAGAGTCATTAATAGAAATAGCAAACTGCGTCAATTCTCTAGCCCTCTGCAGATCACCAATATTATAATAGCTTTCACCCAAATTATGGGAGGTTACACCCAGACGTTCTTTGATATCGAATCTTGTGAAAATTTCATGTGATGCTTTGTGATACCTAATTTCCTCCTCTCGCTGCCTAAGTCTTCTATAAGTGTGACCGAGCGAGATATAGCAGTTAGCAATGCCGATGGAGTCATTTAAAGCCTCGAAAATATCCAAAGATCTCTGCAGATAATCCATACTGATGAAGTAACTCTCATTGAAAGAATAAACTGCTGAAAGTATTCTGTAGGCGTTTGCTATGCCTTGAGGATAGTCAATTCTAGTGGACAGACTTAAGCAATAGTTTGCATATTCCAGTGACTTAGTTGGGTTCACAAATGTCAGGTCGCGGCTCAGGATTTGTAAGGTGAGTATACTATCCTTCGTAGAGAGTTCACCACTGCTCAGTTTGTTTTGGAGGGTTGTCACATCCTGCCCGATGCTACAATGAAATACTGCGACAATGGAGAATATCGTAAGGATGGTTTTCATATTATACTAGGCATTTGCAAGTATGCGTTTAAAAGCTCTAAAGGTTGACTTTCTTTAGGTAATCTCAATATTAAAAATATTACCTCAGTCAATACAATACTTTACGATTAATCGAGGATAATTTCCGCTGGACGTTTCCGGATTTTACATCAACGCCTAGTCGACCTTGTAGTTTTGCACCCCCCATCCCGCAAGTTTAGTGGAGCGTAACATGTCGGTCTCAGGATTCAAGCTTTCAGCTTGGTCGGTAGTGTCTAATATTTTGTGTGTGGAGGATTTAAGGTCAACGCCATCGACTATGCAGGCGCCATAGGAATGTTAGATATCCACGGGATGTTATGAAACCATGATGGCCACCATGCGAAGCATGGCGGAAACGGGGATTTGTTTCTAAGCAAAATCCTCTTTTGAATCCCTTTTCTCAAACATCCAAGGAGGTTTTGGGTTAACTTTAAGTGTTCAAAAACCATCAATAATGACCGATATCACCGAGGAATATTTAGACAATCATTACATCCAAAGAAGTAACTGGCTGAGAGCCGCCGTACTGGGTGCCAACGATGGTATTTTGTCCACAGCGAGTATTGCCATAGGTGTAGCTGCAGCTAGTGATATGCGCGAGCCAATAGTGCTGGCAACTTTAGCGGGATTGGTGGCAGGTGCTTTATCTATGGCTGCTGGAGAGTATGTTTCGGTGAGTTCTCAAACAGATATTGAATCCGCTGATATAGCACGGGAGAAGCAGGAATTGGAAGAGATGCCAGAGCTAGAGCTCAAGATGCTTGCTCACATCTACGAAGAGCGCGGGCTCAAAAAGGAGACAGCTATGATGGTGGCGAAGGAATTGACTGAGCGTGATGCGCTGGCGGCTCATGTGCGTGATGAATTGGGCATCAATGACACAAGCAAGGCTAATCCTATTCAAGCGGCGTTTGCTTCTGGAGCAGCTTTTACGGTAGGTGGCCTTTTGCCGCTCCTGGTAGCGTTATTTACACCACTAGAACATATAGAATATTATCTCTACGGTTTCGCGATTGCGTTTCTCATAATCTTAGGTTCTGTGTCTGCCAAAACTGGTGGGTCGAGTATCATGAAAGCAGTTTTGAGAATCACATTTTGGGGAACTGTTGCTATGGGTTTGACTGCATTGGTTGGCTGGTTGTTTGGGGTGAATCTGACGTGAGCCTAGGCAGCACATTTACAGCCATGCCGAGAATAACCGATTCAATAATAGCGATCACAGCCCAATCAAGATAAATGAATTTTCTTTGGACTTGTCCTATCGGTTCGCCTTGTGAAAAGAGTGAAAAATTACTTAAAACTAGCTGAAGAGCGTCAGAACTCATTTGACATAGATGGTCTTCCGGTTGATGAACTCCATGATTCCATCTTTGGAAAGCTCACGGCCATAGCCTGAGTTTTTGGCGCCACCGAAAGGTAATCTTGGATCTGACTTTACCAACTCATTGATAAAGAAAGCGCCATCACTCACGCGTTCAGACATTGAAAGTGCTTTCACCACATTGGTAGTACAAACTGTGACTCCCAATCCATACTTAGACATTTCCGCAAGAGCGAATGCTTCTGCCTCATTGGTTGCCTTGATCATGGCTGCTAATGGACCGAAGGTTTCTTCGTCGAATGCCGCCATTCCAGGCTTTACATTACCCAGAATCGTAGGTTCGTGGTAGCTGTCTTTTTGATTTCCACCCAGCAGTAGCTTTGCGCCAGATTTAATGGAGCTTTTAACTTGGGCTTGCAATTGATCAGCAAGGTCTTTTCGCGCCAAAGTGCCTATTTTGGTATCCTCTTCAAGAGGATCACCCGTTTTCAACTCTTTTGCTGCTTCAGTAAACTTAGTAACGAATTCGTCATACACTCCCTCAACAATAATGAACCGCTTCGCAGCAATACAGCTTTGACCACAATTCATCATACGAGCTGTAACGGCAGTTTTCACAGCGGCATCTATGTCTGCATCTTCCCACACAATGAATGCATTGCTTCCACCCAATTCAAGGAGCGATTTTTTAATATACCGACCTGCCATTTCTGCCACAGCAGATCCCGCTTTTTCACTTCCAGTGAACGTTACGGCTTTCACTGCTGAATGTGAAATGATTTGCTCCGTCTGATCATGGTGCACGACGAGGTTTTGAAAAACGCCATCAGGAAATCCAGCCTTCTGAAAAACTTCCTCTATAAGCTTAGCTGAGCCAAAGACATTGGACGCATGCTTGAGCAGCCCAGTGTTGCCTGCCATAAGTGTAGGTGCGGCAAAACGAAAAACTTGCCAAAAAGGAAAGTTCCAAGGCATGATCGCAAATACAGATCCGATTGGCTCATTTTTCACAAAGCTCTTTTGTGCATCCGTTTCTATGATTTCATCTTTCAGAAATTCCGCAGCATTGTCAGCATAATAATCACAAACCCAAGCACACTTATTGACTTCACCGCGTGATTCGCTGATGGGTTTGCCCATTTCCAATGTGATCATTCGTGCATAGCTTTCCTCATTTTCGCGAAGTACCTCCCCTGCCTTTCGCATCATCTCAGCCCGTTTTGTAATAGGCACTTTTCTCCAAAGAGGAAAAGCATTTTCCGATTTTCGCAAAATCTCCGCTAGTTCTGAATCTGTATGTGAAAGGTGATTTCCTACAACATTTCCATTGTAAGGGTTGATACTCGTAAATTCCATAATTGTGTTTATTCTAATTGGCCATCAGCGAATGCTGATGATTCATATTCTTCTATTCCTTTGAGCTCATCTACCCAGTTCCATGAAGTGTAGATACTCAGTATATTCGATTGCTCCTCTTGATGATACCCTAATTCTTCTAATTTCCAAATGATATGCTCAGATTCAGGGAATTCATCAGACGCAATTTGCTCATCAAAAAGTCGATAAATGATGTTGTGCGCATCCATACCATCATTCAATAGACGTGCTACAAATGATTTATCCAGCTTTTGAAGATTGGTAATAGCGACTTTGTTGAGGGCTGTTACTTTTAGTTGTATGCGCACTATGTCCGGCTCTGCATACTTCTTTGGAAATGCCCAATGAAGTATGGTACAGACATTAAAGAGTTCCTTGTGAAAACTCAACTCAGAATATTCCTCCCAAATGCGATCCTCTTTGAGCTCCGCGGCTAGATTCTTTCTCTGCCCTTTGCTTAGGTTTTCGCCAAGGCGATGAGACAATAACATCTCTGCAGCTTCGAGTACCTCAAAATCGGATAAAGCCATGGCTGTCATATCCTTGAGTTCATCGGCAGGTATAGATTCGGCATCCTGATAATCAATGCTTTTGAGTAGTTCCAAAAGCTCAGTGGTACCCCAAGCCTCAGGGAGCTCATGAATTTCCTTCATTTCAAGTAGCTCAACTTTGTATCTGTTCTTCATAGTAAGTTCATAACGCTTCAGGCTTTACTAGGTTATTGGCCAGACTCGAAGTGAATCAGTTTAATTTCTTTCGCGAAGTGATCGAAAGGTGGGAATGACAATCAGAGTTAAGAACCAGTCTTACTAAATCTGGCGTAGACAAATCTTTGAATTGATAGGCTAACGCAATTAAAAAAAGGTGCTCTTTCGGAGCACCTTTTCTTGGTTTTATTACCAGATTCTCAAATCATCTGGAATGTAATCGGGATGTTGAATTTTACATTTACTGCTTCTCCATTTTGACTACCAGGAGTCCAAGCTGGCATAGAATTGATCACACGCATAGCCTCATTTTGCAAGCTTTGATCCAAACCATGACTTTGAAAATCCGTGATCTCTACAGCCCGCACCATTCCAGTTTTACCAATGATGAAGTCAACAAATACAGTTCCTTCATCACCCCTTTCCAAAGCTTCTTCAGGGAATTTCAGGTTATCACGTATGTATTTCATCATGGCCTTGTCTCCACCATTAAATACTGGATCTACCTCCGCCACGACGTAAACTAAATTTCCATTTGCATCTTCGTAAGTTGGGTTCTGTTCAGCGAGCTTTATTAGCTCAATGCGTATAAGTTCTGCTCGTTCTACTCTTTCATTTTCCCAAAAGGCAGCTCTTTCCGCCTTTGTTTGCTCAATGTTTGCTGTGCTTTCACTTTCTGCTTTCTTATCCGTTTTTCCAGCGCAAGACTGGATAGTAATGATGGCTATGGCCATCACTAAAATGCTTAATACCTTTTTCATATTCTTCTTATTAAAATTTGTTACTTGTTCTACTGGTCTAGAAGGTCTGCAATTCTGAAAATAGCGATTGAAGCTCTAATCTGGTCTTCTTCAATTTGAGAGATAGCCTATCGAGCATACCCTCTTTTTCGCCATCTTCAAATTCCAAATCTTCATCAACTAGAATGGAAAATCTCCATTTGAGCATTACCTTTTGTTCTCGCCAACTTCTTGTTATTTCCATAATATTTTACACGATTTCAAATTACTCGTATTGCTATTGCTATTTCAAATTGATGCTTAAACTTACTTTTGGTTCGCACATCATCCTACGCGAAGTTGAGCATTTACAATTGCCTAATGTTACATATGAGATTTTGAAAGTTACATATATCACATATTGAAAAAAGCGGGACAGAAATTTTCACAATCTGTGCAACCTTCCATCACCTGACTTTTTAGCTACACCATCTGTTAAATGTCGTAGTTTCAAGTAATCAGGCTTATTCATTAATTCAATTAGAAAGCTTTGATTCAATCATAGCTGTAGATAGAAGTCAAAGCCTTTAGCGTATAAGTCTAGACAGGCTACTTCTCAAAAACCTTAATGACCTTTCTCAATTCGAGACTAGATATCTGCAGTTTTCTTCTCTTCACGCTTGGCTTCTTTAGTGGCTCTTTTCTCTTTCAATGATTTGGCAGGGGCAGTTTTACTTGTGTGGCCGTTTCCATCTTTATCTTTAGATATGGTTGTTTTGGTTTAGCATATCGACACTTTTATTGAATGCTTTTGTATGAGTAAGTTCATTAGGATCCCCATAGCAAGTGTTACATTATTCTTCGTCCTTATTACATATTTCACATGTTCATACTGGACAGGCTTTAGCCTTAGATATATTTCTCCATTATCAACCTAGCCATCAGATAACTGACAGTGGACTCTGCCCCTTGATTCAAATTGATTTGATATTCTTCTAAGCCATCGTAGCAGCCTCCTGTACAAGGGTTGTAGATGATTTGGTGTAAGTGATTGTCGCCAAGAAACCAATCAAAGGAGCCTCTCATTAGCTCCATATAGTGTTCATCTTTGTACTCTTGGTAGAAATAGTCTAATGCTAAAATGGTGTAGGCATACTCGATGGGCTGCTCGCCAAAAGCTACTTTTTCTTGGCCTTCATAATGTCTTCCAATATTAGAGATCACTGAGATCTGATCATCTTTGTGGGTGATGGACAAAAGGAAATCGAAAGTCGTTTTTGCCGTCTCTTTAAAGACCTGGTTATCAGTGCATATACCAGCGAGTAGCATGGCTTCCAGCAATACTGCATTGGCATAGGTCAGGTAAGCTTCATACCATTGCCAGTTTTCATTACTGACACCACGATACTTTGAAATCAAGTTGTCTGCTAATAATGTGATGATCTTGAGTGTTTCAGGATCATGCTTGTACTGATAATGAAAGTACAGACCTTTGATGCAGAAGGCTATTGCACGGGGAGACTGTAGTAGTAGTATATTGGGTATTGCATTCCGGAAGGCGGCTTCTACTTGCGCTTGAAGGTGCAAGCTGATCAAGTGTTCTTTGGACAAGAATTCTCCTAAAGCCCAGATGGCGCGTCCGTTGGCATCTTCTAGATTCTCGTCTTTATTTTTCTTGAAAAATTCTTTATTGATCCTCACATAATTTAGAAAAGACCCGTCCTCTTGTTGACAGTAAAGGATATAATTCAAATAGGTATTGATCAGATACAAATCTTCAAAATCTCCCGTCAGTTCAAAATTTTTGATTACAGCGATCAATGCTCTTGCATTGTCATCGATTGTGTAGCCTGAAGCCTTATCTGGTATGGCAATTTTCGCAAACTGGATCATACCAAAATCAGTCGTCATCCTCTTGATGTGATCTAATGATATGGGCGGGTATTGATAGGTCGTTGTGAATTTTTGAAGCTTTAAAACTGATTTGGCAACCTC
>JBLIFO010000146.1:0-7247 GCA_047633875.1 Marinoscillum sp.
TACGTCCAGCGACATATTCGGTATCAGGATGTTGTTTACCGTGCTTATCAAAATTATCACAAGAGCGCTTCTCACCAATATTCACAACTCTGATCTTAAGCGTACCATCGCTGACTTCCCGTGTACCGAATTCTCCATCTGGTACATAGCAGTGATTTTCATTGTTTACCCAGATCCGCTGGTCTTGCCAGTTGTCGGGGTTGAAAGTCTCAAAATTGTCATAAAAATCAACGGTCCAAGCAGACTCCTTGGTCGTTTTATCAGATTCTGACTTGGTTTCTTTCTTAGGACTGCTACAGTTCATGTTGAGTGCAATGGTTAATATAAATAGTGAGGTAGATATTGCTTTCATATCAAATGGATTTCAACACAATATAGAAAAAGGTGCTTATGATTAAAAGAACAACCAAGCGTCACAAAAATCCTACCGCAATACAATTTATGCTTTACTGAACTTCTGGGATAGGGGATATCCGTTTATTATGGTTTTAAGGCCTGCTTGTAAGCCTATCTCTTTCGTAACACCAATTGTTGCAATAGATAAAAGAAAAGCAGCCAGGTAGCAATCGCTGTAAAATATCCGTCAAGTGCTGGAAGGGTGCCGCGCTTGAGGTATTGGATAAACGAAAGGCTTGGCACTTGGCCCATAGATAGTTGGAGCTTGCAGCTCGAACTTTGTTGCTTCAAGAAAATGGACACGAGGTAAAACCTCGCGGGGGTCGCTTGGGACTATCCCCTCATAACGAGATAAACTAGATAGGCTATATAGACGAGAATGAAAAAGCCACCCATAAATCTACCAATACTTGCTTTGCGACCTACCACAATTGCCACTATGAGCAAGGTGCTAGAGGCAATTACCATAAGAATGTCAGAATTGGAAATTACATCAAAAGGTAATGGTCTAATGACTGAACTAAGCCCTAAAATCCACAGTATGTTGAAAATGTTTGAACCTACTACGTTACCTACGGCAAGATCAGATTGCCCTTTTTTGGCAGCTATGGCGGAAGTAACCAACTCAGGTAGCGAAGTACCTATAGCAACTACAGTTAGACCAATAAAGGTTTCAGACAAACCAAATAACAATGCAATCTCAAAGGCGCCATCTACCACCCAAGAGCCTCCTAAAAACAAAGCGAATGAACCACCTACAATGAATAGAATGGATTTAGTTTTAGACATTTGAGAAGTATCTGCAGTGGGCTCTGGTTCTATCTCCCCAGTTTTGGTTTGAGATACTACATAGATATAGGTCATAAATAATCCAAAAAAGAAAAGCAAAATCATGCCGTCATATCGACTAAGCGATAGACCTTTTACATCTACAAACAAATCAGCATTGGCCAAAAAGCCAACCAAAACGGTTGCAAAAAGAGAAATTGGCAACTCTGTGAAGTAAATACTTTTGTGAATAGTAAGGGGCTTGATCAAAGCTGCCACACCCAAAATGAGTAGTACGTTGGCGATGTTGCTGCCCAATATATTTCCGATGGCTAGCTCAGAACTACCATCAAAACTCGCGAGTAAATTCACAATAAGTTCTGGCATGCTCGTGCCAAATGAGACAATGGTCAATCCAATCACCAGCTCAGGTATATTATTGCGTTTGGCCAGTGCTGATGCTCCGTCCACTAAAACATCAGCTCCTTTAATTAGGAGCGCAAAACCTATGATAAATAAGAAGTAAACCACAACGCAGAAGGTTAAATGTGACGACTAAAAAGCCTATCAATCTAGAAATATTTATCAATATTCTGAATATGAAAATTGTAAAATTATTAGAAGAAATTAAACTTAATCTACACCAAGCCAATTGAGTAAATCCTCTTTTGAAACGAGGATTGGGGCTCAGTATTTTTAGTCTTAAAGTGAGATCATAAAAACTATGGCAAGTAGGAGGATAGAAAATCCGTATTTCAGGGTATATAGAAGCGAATGCCCTTGGCATATTTTTACCGGAAGCAATCTGCACGTTCATTATGGATTATAAGGAATCAAAAGCCCCACTGACTAAAGAAGATATCAAGACCCTCAGAAAAAACATAATTGGGGGAGCCGTCTTTGGTGTATTCGCCATCATCGTGTTTGGCGCCATGTTTAGCATGATTGTTAGTATCGGTGATTCGGTGACTTTTTACATTTTCGGTGGTTTTGGTCTTTTCTTTTTTGGTATTATAGCCTATATCATTGGAGGGCCATTGCTTGATATCAAAAGTGGTCAGAAAACAATCATCACGGGGAAGATTACGAACAAGGAGCGTTTCCAGAATGCTAGCTCAGGCAAGAAATCAAAAAGCCAACCTAAATATTATTTCTATTTCGGAGAGCAAAAATATGTGGTGAGTGATGAGCATTTTCACTTAGCGAATGTAGGAGATGAAATAGCGCTACACTACGGTCGTAGGTCTCATACTTCACTAGCTGTAGAAAGGCTATCCACGGGAGGAACAACTTCTGAAGCCAATCATCAGGAGCCAACACCAACTTCCCCACGAGACTTTATGGAGAAGCTCCAAAAGGAAAGGGCCTCTGTAAAGAAAAATGAGTTTCCATTAGATGCTGATGACCTTAAAAGACTCAGAGCCACCCGCAACAAAAAGGTAGGCTCAAACATATTTCTGCTCTTTTTCTTCAGTCTGTTTGCACTGGCTTTCTCCCTTGGTCTTTTCCTTTTCCATTGGTTGTTTATCATACCTGAAGTCATCTTTTTTATCATCATAGGCTATGCGCTCAAGTGGATAACCCAATGCTTTCGCAAATACCAAAAGGACAGAGATTCGGGAATGAAAACAGCAGCCTTGTCTAGAGTGAAAGACAAGCTGATGCATGGTGGTAGCCGCAAAGGATTTTCGATCACTACAACCTATGGATCTTTCCCCATTTCAAAAGAAGAATATGACAAGATCAATACCGGAGATCAGGTTTTCACTTTTCATGGAAAGCACTCCAATTGGTTGATAGGGTTGAAAGTGCAGTAATGTTTGATTGGTGCTTAAAAGAGTAATGAGGATGAGAGGATAGTTAAGAACCTTAAATGGCACTTTGATAATCCATTCTCTGATGCAAGATTCTGATGATTTCAATCGTGTCGAGATCTTGACTTCTATAAAAAATGATGTGTGATTGAAGCAGCAACCCTCGGTACCCAGACCTTACTTCATCATAGCTTTTACCAATGTTTGGATTGGAACACATGACTGAAAACTTAGCTATAATATCCTGTTAGTAACTATCAGATAGGTCAAGTGACCACTTAGAGGCTGTGTATTCCCAAATACGAATTAGGCCAACTTTAGTCTTTGCTGATATTTCACTTTTTGATATGCTTATCATGCAATTCTTGAAGCAAGGTTTCAGGATCAAAGTCCTCAACCATGCCGCTCTCTTCTCCATCCATCAAGGCTTTGAGTAAAATACTTTTCTTTTCCTCCTGGTCCTCCAGAAGTCTGAGAGCGGTTCTGATTACCTCACTGGCTGAACTGTATTTACCTGTCTTTACCTTCGCTGACACGAAATTTTCAAAATGATCTCCAAGTGCTACCGATGTGTTCTTTCTCATAATGAATTGAGATTGATTATTCGAAGTTACCAAGACTTGGTAATAAGTGAAAAAGGAGTAATTCAGTGATGCAAAATCGGAGGGAAAGGTAAGGTTGTAGTAATTTTTTTGGATAGAACAATCAAGCTACAAGCTTGAGTAATGTTCCCCACAAGTTACGCTTCGTTAAACTTGCTGGATTGGAGGGTTTTTTCCTAATTTGCTTTGAGAACAATGATCCATAAATACCCTATGAAAAAGCACCAATCACGTTTTTGTACCTTATTGTTATTATTCCTTTTGGGAAACCATAGTCTCTTGTATGCGCAGGATGATGATTTTGGAGATTTCGATCCTTCCATGTTTGAAGAGGCAGGTTCTAAATTAAAGTCATTTTGCACTAATAAGGTACTCGGCCAGAGTCCTTCGCCTTTGATTTCGTTTGGTTTTGATGTGCAGGGGCCCGCAGACCTCACGGTGGGTAGTTTTGATCAATCCGCCTCAGAGGAGGTGTCTTTGGGAGTGAGCAGTGGTTTTCGATTTGTGAGCAATGTGCCGATCATATCTAAGAACAATATTTTGATCAACTGGGGCGTGAGCTATGTTCAGTTTGGTTATAATTTGACCGATGACAATCTCACCAATGCCTTCACGGAGAATCTGCGAGAACATTCTTTGAAATGGCTAAATACCAATTTCACGGTTTTCAAGCCATTGAATGAAAAGCGATTCTTACTCTTTCAGGTAGGAGGCGAGTTTAACGGAGACTATGCTTTCAATAATATGCCATCATTCGATCAGATAAGGGTTCCGGCAGCTTTTATATATGGATTCAAGCCAAACGACAGACTGATATGGGGGCCCGGTATTTCTAGAACTTATCTAGGTGGTGCACTTAATCTACTCCCGGTTGTTTATTACTACCATACCTTCAAAAACGACAAATGGGGTGTGGAGGCTTTATTTCCTGCCAGAGTTCAGGCGCGTTATAGATGGAACAGTCGGTCGCTTGTCATGATGGGGTATCAAGTGGAAGGAGCTACCTACAAATTGTCAAATTTCGGAGATGACCCCAATAGCTCCAACCTAAGCAGAGCGTATGATGATGTAGAGTTAAGAAGGTCTGAAATAAGATTAGGATTAACCCTAAACAAAGGAATCAATGATTTTATATGGATAGGCGCACAGGCCGGATATCGTATCAACTATTCATACAACCTAGACGATGGTGAATTTTATAGAGGCTTTGACGATGCAGGATATCTTACTGAAAATACCCTTTCAAATGCCTTCTATGCACAATTCACTATTAGTATGGTCAGTCCTTAAGTTGATTGCATAACAAAACAAAAGCCGAACAATAGTCTAAATCTATTATTGGGCTTTTTTGCTTAAGCTTTGGTGTTGCTTATTTCTTCTTCATTCGTGTCCACGCGTCAGTTCTTCCAAAAACTGCCGCACCTATATATCCACGGACTTCTATCGTATTTTCATCCTTCATTTCAATTTCACAATTGTACGTGCTTCCGTTATTTGGATCGTAGATAGTTCCTTCGGACCACAAGTTTTCCTCCGTATCGAATATAAAATCCTTCAGGAGTCGATAGCCTTTCAGTGGCGTATCTCTCAAGGATGCATCGGGGTTGTTGATGTCTGTTCTAGGGTTGCCTGCATCGTCATTATGCTCGACTAGCCAAACGACTCTTCCGTAGTATTTACTGCCTATTTTTTCGATCTTCACCATAGATTTTCCATTGCTTGGTTTCCAAATGCCAACCAATTGATCTCCGTCTAAGGCTTTTGAAGGTAGGGCGAGGCATGTCACCAAAAGGATTGAGAAAAGTATTGTTAAGCTTTTTTTCATGGGTTTATTGTTTAAAAGTTACCAAAAGACCAATATTAACAGTGAGTGTAAGGGCATCAGCATCACTTCTTAGATTGGTATCTACGATGAGGGTGCTGTTTTCTGTTTTTAAATAAGGATTGATATTCACCTCGCTATTGATAGAAAGTGTCTGGATAGTCTCTGCCGCCAATGGGCTTATGGTGCCGAGGGTGACGAGTGGAGCATCGTCACTCACCACTTGTACGAGTAAGCTCTCAATATTCACATGTGCGCTATCATTGGGGAGTTGTGTTTGGATACTTTCTATGGTTACCGAAGAGATGTTTTCGGGAGAGATCGAAAGCTTTTTGGCGATATCATCATTAGAGATTGAGAAGCTTCCTTGCAGGGTATTTGGCCCTTCGAAGAGAAATTCACCACTTACGGTTAAGTCGTCAAACTGTACTACTTGGTTCGCGGTATTGTCACAGCTAGAGAGTATTAGCGCAACAGCGGTTATGAAAATAAAGATGTTGTTTTTCATGGGCGAATATTTTAGTCAAAAACTGAAAATTGTTTGATTTGTTTGATAAGTGCAAATAAAGGTCATTTGCAATGGTATCTAAGCATTTCGATACCTTGGGATTAAAACTAATTTATTTCATCGAAAAAGCCATCTAGTTACTCGCTGGGATTGGATTATCGAACTGAAAAATTGAGATATGTTCCCCCCAAGTTTAGCGCAGCGTAACTTGGGGGATTGGAGATGCCTGTATACACAGGCATGACGAGGCGAGAACAACTAGTGCTACAATAACCGTCACTCCCCGAATTGCTGGAAGGAATGAGAAAGGGTAAGGAAAACCTCTTGCAATTGTAGAGGAGTCTCATCAGGCAGGGGGCTAGTTCGAGCTTGCAGCTCGGACTTTGTTACTCCAAGAAAATGGACACGAGGTAAAACCTCGCGCCAGCGCGGGAGATAGGAGAGATTCCGGTATTTCTCCACGATGTTTCGAAAACCGGAATGACGATAAGGAGAAAATGTGTTTTGAAAGCTATGCTAATCTTTGTTTCTGAACCCTTATTCCGGTTTGTGAGGGACGATCAATACCGGAATCTGTGATGTGCAGGCCTAAAATCTAATAAGTAAGGCTGTTGCTAAGAATTATAGGAGTGAGGGTACAAGCAAGACGCTTGCGCTGGGGGTCTGTATACACAGGCATGACGAGGCGAGAACAGCCAATGCTTCCAATAACCGTCACTCCCCGAATTGCTGGAAGGAATGAGAAATGGTAAGGAAAACCTATTACAATTGTAGGGGAGTCTCATTAGGTAGTTTGGACAATCAAGCTACAAGCTTGGGATATGTTCACGTAAGTTATGCTTCGCTAAACTTACGGGAGTAGGGGATATGGGTAACTGACTATAATGAATAAAAAAGCCGTTCCAACAATGTTGAAACGGCTTCTGTATTCCTAGCAAAGAAAACGTTTAATTAAAAATCAGCGAATCAATTTGGGTTACTATATCCTCTTCTACCTCTACACCTGGGATACTTGCTGCGTTGAATCCACTTTGTTCAGAAGGTATAGCTAGCACATCGTATATTCCTGCAGGCAGTGCTCTGATTAAATATTCACCTGTTTCATCTGGATAAGTAGAAATAGTGTCATTTCCATGAATAGCATAAACAACAGACTCTATTTCTGCTGGACTCACCACGCCACCTATAGCTCCTGTGGTCGCTTCAAAATATGCTCTAATTACAGGCTTAAGGTTGTATTTGTTTGAATTGCCTGAAGAGACTATAGACTTAGCGGCATCAAAGTCAATAATCAACTTATAAGTAATGCCAGCACTTATATCTGCATTCACATTTAA
>JBLIFO010000147.1:0-7186 GCA_047633875.1 Marinoscillum sp.
GACAGGCGACTTTGAAGGTGCAAAACCGATCTATGTAGAAGTAGTAAGCAGGTATTTGGAGAATATTCAAAAGTATTTCCCTGCATTAAGTGAAAGTGAGAAGAGCGCGCTCTTTGCCAAAATAAAACCAGTCTTTGATAGCTATATGGACTATGCTGTGGACTATAATTTATTACAAAAAGGAACACCAGAGGATAGAGAAGAAATACTCGGAAGCATGTACAATCTTCAACTCTCTACCAAAGCACTCTTGCTCAATGCATCGAATAAGGTGCGAAATAGAATACTTGCAAGTGGAGACCAAGAATTAGTCGATTTTTTCAATGAGTGGACTTCCTTAAAAGAAGGAATTGTCAAAGCATATGCAATGTCTCGAGAAGAAACTGAAAGAAGTGGGATAAACATTGCTTCTATGGAAACACAATCCAATGATCTCGAGAAGAAGCTTTCGTTGAAATCCACAGCATTCGCTGGTGAGTTCGATCAAGAAACACCTACATGGCAAGCAGTTCAAAGTAAGTTAGGTCCGAATGACGCTGCTATTGAGTTAATACGGATCAAAAAGAAAATGAAAATTGACTCAGTGTTGTATACAGCATTGATATTGGAACCATCCTACACAGCACCTAAGCTAGTAGTGAATCCGCGAGGTTTGGAAATGGAAGACAAAGGTTTCAAAACCTATAAAAACTTGATAATATACAAACTACAGGATACCAAATCCTATGCGATTTTCTGGAAAGAACAGGATGAAGCAATCAGCGACAATGTTGAAACACTTTACCTCTCCGCTGATGGCGTTTTGAATAAAGTAAATATCGCTACGCTCTATAATCCTGAGACTAAAGACTACATGGTAGATCGCTATAAGATTCGATTGTTGAGTAATACTCGAGAATTGCTCGAAGAAAAAACTCCTTCAGAAGGTACAAACGCTGAAATGTTTGGGTTTCCTGCATTCAATCTTGGGACTCAGCCTGTGAATGAAGGTGGTGCGCTTTTCTCAGCTGATGATATGAAGTCAAGTTTTGGTAATAAGATATTTCCCTTGCCTGGTACACTTGAGGAAGTAAATAATATCAATGCAATTTTGCAGGGTGGATCTTGGGTGAGTAACGTTCACCAAGCCCGTAGAGCCACAGAGGCTGATCTCAAAGCATTGAAAAGCCCTAAAATTCTTCACATTGCAACACATGGGTTTTTCCTAGAAGATTTGAAAATGGATAAGGAAGATGGTGGACTTACCAGTCGAAATGGTAAATTCAACCCGCTATTGCGATCAGGGTTGCTTTTCGCCGGAGCGGAAAACACAATCAATTTCCAAGACATCCCAGGAGAAGAGGATGGGATTCTTACCGCATACGAAGCTATGAACCTTAACCTTGATGGTACAGATCTGGTTGTAATGTCCGCTTGTGAGACTGGACTTGGAGAGGTGAAAAATGGAGAGGGTGTTTATGGTTTGCAACGCTCATTTTTAGTAGCAGGTGCAGACAATCTGATCATGAGCTTGTGGAAGGTAAATGATGCTACCACTCAGATGCTTATGAGTAGTTTTTATAAAAACTGGTTTGGTGGTAAGACGAGTCTTGACGCCTTCAATGCTGCCATTGGAGAGGTTAGAAGTCAATTTAGCGAGCCATATTATTGGGGAGCTTTTGTAATGTTAGGAAAATAAATAAAGAGGATATGCTCAAAATGAGATACTCATTAATCACAATACTGGTTTTGGCATTTGGTACAGTACATGCGCAAATTCCAGATACGCTCAAGACTTATGCCGATACACTCAATTATTACAGAAGTACGGCCAAGGCAATACCCGAGCTCAATAGTAGCAGTATAGAGTATGCACCATCCATCTCGGCAGATGGACGAACTATGATCTTAGAATCCAACCGAAGAGGACGCTATGAATTATTCGACTCAAGATATGTCAACGGTAAATGGACAGATCCAAGGCCGATAGACCCTATCAATAATTATGGTGATTCTACTGATTTGATCGGCGGGCCGAGTCTTTCATTTGATGGTAACATGCTTTTCTTTTTTGCTTCGTTTAGAGATGGTTTGGGAAGTGAGGATATCTACTATTCCATAAGAGATGGAGAATCCTGGACCACACCGAAAAACGTAGGTGCTCCAATCAACACCCGAGGATATGAAGGATTCCCCTCGATTTCTGCAGATGGAAAAACCATGTATTTTGTAAGGCAGAACTTTACTCCACTTACTGACAAGGACTTGGCAGAACAGTGGCAAAATAAAGCTTGTTTCAGTCTTTACTCCTCTAAAAAACAAAAAAATGGTTCTTGGTCTGAGCCAGAACTATTACCTACACCGATCAATAAATTTTGCGAAAAGGCGCCAAGAATCATGGCGGATAACAAGACTCTGATATTTGCCTCAAACAGGCCAGGTGGAAGAGGAGATTTTGATCTCTATCAGACACGTCTCACGCCTATAGGAGACTGGGTATCACCTGTTGCACTGGAATTTGTAAACACAAACGTAGCGGATCAGTTTTCATCCATTTCCGCCCAGGGTGACTTGCTTTACTATGTATACGGTGGAAATGAAATCAACACAGTAGAAATCCCTCCTCAACTTCGACAGTTTAAAAACATCATTATCCAAGGATATGTAACTGACGGGAAAACAAATGCTGGGGTAGGTGCAGAAATCATCGTTTCAGATGCTTTTACTTCAAGTGAATTGATGACTATTGCCAACAACCCCAATGACGGTAGATATACTGTAGTACTTGCTGTAGGTGGTAACTATAATATTGAGATTAAGAAATCTGGCTATACATCTAAATCATTGTTTTTCGATCTGAGCAATGAGACCGAATACAAAGAAATAGAACAAGACATACAACTTTTTAGCACTGCAAATCTCAGTCTGAATATTTATGATGGCGACTTATTCGAGCCTGTGATGGCCAATATCAAGGTAAAAGAGCCTGGTGCTGCTACTTTTTTTATGGAGGTGGAAAACAACGCAGATGGTCGTATTACGCTAGACCTACCATTGGGGAAAAAGTATGAAATCATTGTAGACAAATTAAACTTTGATAGTAAGTTCTTTACACTTGATGTTTCAGACCTTGTGGTGTATCCACAGTTTATCCGTGACGTGGAGATGCTACCCCATAAGCGAAACTTACAGATCAATGTAGCGGATCTTGTAAACAATGGAAAAATCCGCTCTAAAGTAAGAATCCGAAACAAGAACCGTGATGAGGTGATAGAGGTCAATGGTAATGAAACTGTGGCCTTGCGTGTAGGAGACAGATACGAGATCGAAGCAACCAGTGATCAGGGTTATGCATTCAATAGTACGGTGATAGACGTAAAAGAA
This sequence comes from Marinoscillum sp., assembly GCA_047633875.1. Lineage (GTDB taxonomy): Bacteria > Bacteroidota > Bacteroidia > Cytophagales > Cyclobacteriaceae > Marinoscillum. The sequence continues at coordinate 3,364 of JBLIFO010000147.1, forward strand.
GATGTAACTGAAATTACCTCTGGAGGTGAAACCGGCAATACTGTGACCATCAAAGCTGGCGAAGGAGCAGGTGGAGGGTCTGGCGAGGTTGCCAGTTTGCAACTTGCCTTGCAGCCACTTCTTGCTGGCGCCAACCTTACTTTGAAGGAAATTCTATTCGAATCAAATTCGGATCAGTTGGATGAAATTTCATTTATAGAGTTGACTCGAGTAGTGAAACTTATGAAGGAAAACGCCACAATGAAAGTGGAAGTAGCTGCGCACTCGGATGATGTAGGCTCCGCAGCATATAATGCTGCTTTGTCTAATAGACGCGCTCAAAGTGTTGCAAAGTTCCTCACGGAACAAGGCATATCTAAAGACAGATTCACCCCTAAAGGTTATGGAGAAAGTCAGCCGATTGTTCCTAATGATACTGAAGAAAATAAGGCCAGAAATAGACGCGTAGTACTGAAAATATTAGCCATCTAAGCCATAGAAACCATGAAGAAAATTACTTTATATATAATACTGGCAGGAGCTACACTCATTGGGTTTGCACAAAAGCTTGAGAAATACGAAGAAGTACTTCCTAGATTTCTTGCAATGCCACCGAGTGGGACACTTGCTGAATTGAAAATCTACCTAGCTCAGGAATATGACAATGGTAGCATCTATCTTCAGATGGGATTAGTTTACGAAAAGAGGTATCGAAAAAGTGATCCTATTACAGATTATGCCTACAAAGTAGGAAATGCACAAGAGGCTTTGAATGCATATCGGCTTGCCGAGCAGTTTATCACTGAAAAAGTGGTGAAAAAGAATCAAGAGTACTTCTTCAACTTCGGAAAACTTGATGAAAAAGGAAGACTGAACGTGGAATATGATACCATAAAGAATCACTTGACCAAAGTGCAGGCTGAACTTAAAAGATATGTAGCCAATGTCCCTACGATCTATGAAAAATTCACCAAAAGCTTTAGTAGCTATGATCAGGCGCATAAAAGGTTCAGCCAGATACTTGGTAAATACCCTACATTCAAGGACCTCTATTTACTCTACAATGACGAAGTAGACCAAGAGTTTAAAGAAATAAAAGAGGATTACCTAGCGAGTCTTGCCTACTGGAAAGAATACAAATCCGCAAGTGACACTTTCGACGTTGGTTATCACCAAAAAATGTCTGTGCAGCCAATCAAAGTCTATCGCCTCGATGGACTTGAGTCCAAGATCAACTTCTTGAAAGATGATATAAAAGTTTGGGATTATGCTACTTGGGTAGATGAAACAAGGGCAACAATTAAGTCAGAAATAGACAAACTACGAATCGATCTTGCAGCAGAAAATGTGCGTTTAGATAAAGAATTAAATAATGTCGCCCCTTCAATTGCAAATGAAAGTTTTGAGCCTTTGAAGGTATCAAAAGAGATTCTCTTCACTTTGAGAAAATATGATCTCAACTCCGTAATAGAGCCAATCTTTCTATTTAAAGAAAAGCAACATGATCTTTTGCATCAGCAACTAATCAACAATAAAATCGCTGAGGACGAAAACTCTACGGTAGAACGAAAACTCTACATGTATGGACAGACGATTAACAAAATAAAAGATGCAGATAGTGTTTTGATAGATGTTCGCAGAAGAAACACGAAAGCCTCGTTTGAAAAATATCCTAATCTCATAAATACGTCATATCAAGGTCAATCTGGTATCACTACGTTCATAAGCTCTTCAATATCTTCAAATAATGCACAAACCAAGCAATATGTAGACAATATCCAAACTGAGCTCTATCAGTTACTCAAAACAGACTCTATCATACCTGTGGCAAAATATAAGAAGTCTTCTTTTCCTTTGAGAAGTTCTCTCTCTATGGACAAGGAACAGCTTACTGAACAGAAAATAACAACCCATCGTATTGAGAATTTTGATGGGTCAGCTTTTATCGCAGGTGTTTTCTTGAATGCAAAAGAAGCCAAAGTGCAAGCATATGTGGCTGGTGTGGCTCCAGATAAAACCATAGGATGGTACAATGAGTATTTGCTTCAACTTGACAGTACTGTGGGATTTGATAGTGACACAAGAATAGGTGCCATACAAACCGTGCCGGGAGGCTTGGCTGTGATTCTCAGTGGCGTGGATGGTAATGGTTCGAGGTTGAATCACCTGATGATGCTGGATGAAAAAGGTATTGTGACTTTCAATAGACGTCTCATGCTGGATAAATTTCCTCGAAATATTTCATACAATGAGAGAACCAATACACTTTTTGTGACTTACAAAGGCGATGATTACGGGGACGATATCTTCATGGACTCAGAACTCATCATGGCTAGCTATAGTATCTATGGTGATCTACAATGGCAGAAGCGTCTGTCATACAAAGGTGACATTGCTGATGTAGTGAATGTAGATCAGGGATACTTGATCGTGGGTAACTACAATGAATTGAAAGGTCTGGATGGTAAGGTGAAAAGAGCGGGAACCTCCAATATTGAAACCAAACTCTTCACACTTAAGGTTAATCTGGCCGGTGAAATCATTGACCTAAAAACGGTGGATTATGGCTCTTCATTCTATACCAACAAGATTTACAAAGTGAGTGACGATTGTATCAACTTATTTGGCTCTAAAGGCGCTTATGAAAAGAAACTAGCCATTGATGATGAGCCGGGAAGTGCGGTACATATCATCATGAATAAAGATTTGGAAGTAATTGCAAACTCTCTGAACTAGGGAGTTTCTCTTATTAAATACGTAAGCCAACCCCGATAATTTTTGGGTTGGCTTTTTTCTGAAAAATCACTCTTCCTGAAATTTATTATAGTTAGAGCTTGAATTAGGTATTTTAATCAATATGATCTGGCTACATTTTATTTACAAGATTTGCAATAAATTAGGTGAATAATTCAATAGATGAAAAATCTCAAGATTGGTCTAATCATTCTGAGCACTCTTTGTGTCAGTTGCACGAATGAACAAATAATTAAGCCAGATATCCAATATATTTCAATACCAGACCACAGTCTTACACAAATATTAGATTCCTTAATAACATATGAAGTAAAGAATGATTCACTATTCGCTCAAGGCCAAGGATATTTGTTAATGACTATGAAATATCCTTATTCAAAAGGTCCGATCTTGCCGGATAACACCAGGTTTGACACTGTTTTTCAATGCTCAATAGAAATTACATTTGGACATCCTGATGAAAAAATCAATAAACTTTTTGACTATTACCCCCCGTTTTACAGCCTCGTGAATGGACGAGTTATTAACATCTATGACAGTAATGAAACGCTAGATAAGTTCTTCGGATATTCAGATCGTAGCAAAAAGGATTATTTAACTGTTCTTGCCAAATATATAGCCCCTCAGGGGCCTCACCCATTAGAACAATTTAGAATTGGCGAATCCTATACTATCTCCTATTTGGAAAATCCATTTAATGGAGATAAGAAAAAACCTGTTGTAGTTTACAGAAACCAACTTAAATAAATAGGCACTAACTATTCAACAACTTAAAGTTCGAGTTGACAGAATGTGTTGCATGAATTAATTCATGCGGAGCTTTACCGAAAAATAATTTCTGCCGGTGGGCAAATATCACCTGATAATTATCTTGGAATTTATGATTTTTATCGACGCTATAAGGATTGGTCACACAATCAAATGGCTGAATTTTATCGCAATACTATGATAGAGGGAATGAAAGCATATGATATCGCAAATGGCATTTCTTTTCGACCTCCAGGATTCTATGAAGCAATGTCTTGGGCCGGTTTACAGGGGACATATGTATGGTCGTTATTAGACCAAGCTGACGGGACGTACTTCCTTC
>JBLIFO010000148.1:0-7184 GCA_047633875.1 Marinoscillum sp.
ATCACAGGTGTCAACCATGATAAAAGACCTTTAGATAGTTCACCTACAATCTACATTACTCATTGTCCAGAATGTGGTACTGAGCTGATTAGAAAAGAAAGTGAAGCCAACCATTATTGCCCAAACTCCACAGAATGTCCTCCCCAAAAGATGGGACGAGTTGAGCACTTCATTTCAAGAAATGCTATGGACATTGGATACTTAGGCCCTCGTACCATCAAAGGGCTTTTTGACTCTGAAAAAATCAATGATCTAGCGGGACTCTATAAACTGACTTATGAAGACCTCAATGGTCTCAAATTTGACGATCTTGATGAAGAAACTGGAGAGTCAAAGACGCGATCAATTAAAGAGAGATCAGCTCAGAATATTATTGAAGCAATTGACGTTTCTCGTAGTAAACCTTTTGATAATGTGTTGTTTGGACTTGGAATAAGGTATGTTGGCCGGACCATAGCGGAGAAATTGGCCGACCATTTCAAGTCTATTGATGCGCTTATGGATGCTTCGCTAGAATCCTTAATTAATGTTCCTGAGATAGGAAATCGTATTGCCGAGAGCGTAGTAGAGTATTTTTCACATGAGAAAAATCTAGAATTGATTAACAGATTGAAGCAAGCAAACCTTCAATTGGTAAAAGAAGTTGATGAAAATCAAAAAATAGAAGCTCAGCTTTTCGTAGGAAAAACTGTCGTGGTTTCTGGTGTTTTTGAAAAATATGAACGCGAAGAGCTAAAAAAGATGTTAAAAAATATGGGTGGAAAGGTTGCTTCTTCAATTACCAGCAAAACTGATTTCCTAATAGCAGGTCAAAACATGGGTCCGGCCAAATTAGAAAAAGCTACGAGTCTTGGAACCAAGATTATTACAGAAGATGAATTAATAGAAATGATTGCCTCCAATGATTAAGAGCACCATTATTAAGTTTCGTACTAAAAGGAATCTGAAGAAAAGAACAGGGCACGAAATGGTGAGTTTTTCGTCCTCTCAGAGAGTAGCGGTGCTCTATTCCAATGAATTGAATCAATCTGGTGAAATAGAACAACTGGTAAAACTCCTCAGAAAGGAGGGCAAAGAAGTAAGCACTATGGCTTTTTGTGATGAAAAGAAGGGAGAATTGAATTTGCCTTACTTTAATGCGAACGACATTTCCCTTACAGGTGATATTCATAAATCTGAATTGTCATTTTTTATCGATCAGAAATATGATTTCGCAATATATCTGGACGAGTCTATGAGTTACCTTCTAGATTACCTTTATTCGCTTTTAGATGCAAAATGCAGGGTTGGGAATTACACTTTGAAGCGCACAGAAATGTTTGAACTGATGATCTTGTGTAATAAACAAGGTGTCAAATTAGGGGATGAAGTACTGCGCTACTTGAAACAAATAAGTTTATGAATACGGACATTTTTAAAGGAACTGGAGTCGCTCTGGTTACTCCATTCAATGAAGACCAATCAATCGACTTTGAAAGTCTAGCGAAAGTTCAAGATTACGTAAGTGAACACGTTGATTATCTCGTGATATTAGGAACTACAGGAGAAGCCCCCACCATAACTGCAGAAGAAAAACATCAGATTACAGAGTTCATCATTAAAAACAATAAGAAGAAACTCCCAATTGTTTACGGCCTTGGTGGCAATAGTACCAAATGGGTATTGGATCAACTAGAAACAATCAAAGATTATCCTTTGGATGCTATTCTAAGTCTTAGCCCATATTATAATAAGCCTTCCCAAGAAGGTATAGCCCAGCATTACGAAAAACTTGCTGATGCAAGTCCTTTTCCAATAATCCTTTATAATGTGCCTGCACGTACCGGCTCTAACATAAATGTTGAAACTACCGTGCGTCTTTCCAAACACCCCAATATCATAGGAACTAAAGAGGCCTCAGGTAATCTTTCGCAATGCATGGAAATCATTGATTCAACACCAGATGATTTTTTACTAATCTCTGGAGATGATCTATTGACCTTGCCTATGATGGCGTTCGGTTGTGTTGGTGCTATTTCAGTAATAGCCAATACCGAGCCTGAGAAATTCTCAAATATGGTGCGCTTGGCAGCATCTCAAAAATTCACCGAAGCTTCAAAACTTCATTATGAAATGTTGAAAGGATACGATTTGGCGGGAGCTGAAGGCAATCCAGTATCTGTAAAATGTGGTTTGTATACCAAAGGACTCATCAAAAATCAGACGAGATTACCACTAGTACCAGGTACAAAGGGATTAGCAGCAGCTTTCAGAAGCTATTTTAATTAACGGCATTTTTTTTAAAAAGCACAAAAAAAGGGGCTTAACGCCCCTTTTTTCATTATAATCAGTTAAGATTATGTGTTTTTCGTGTTCTGAACTTCGATTCTGATTTCTTGCGCCAAGTTTTTCATGTCCTGCATTCCTTTTCTAACTCTAGTTCCAGCTGCAGAATTTTCTTTGTCATAAAACTTTGTGAAATCTGCTTCTAGCGCGTCAATCATTTCTTTCAATTGTTCGAATCTTTTCATATGATTAATTCTTTAAGGTTACTGATAATTATTCGATAGGGCAATTTATATAAATAGTTCAAAAAACTACTATATAAGGCTAAAAAAGCTAGATTTTCGCATAAGCTCCTTCTACCCCAGCTTTTTTATATACACCGCTATCAAGCTTCTCTTTTACTTTTTCAAATGCATCAATTGTAATACGCACATCATCTAGTGAATGTGAAGCGGTAGGTATGATTCTGAGTATAATCGTTCCTTTTGGCACTACTGGATAAACCACCACTGAGCAGAAAATACTATATGTAAGCCTCAAGTCCTTAACAAGATTCACAGCTTCTAAAGTATCTCCATTCATAACTACCGGAGTTACAGGCGATTGCGTAGAACCAATGTGATATCCCTTTTCTTTAAAGCCAGTTTGGATTGCTCTAACAATCGTCCATAGATTTTCTTTAAGCTCAGGTTTCGATCTTACAAGTTCAAGTCGTTTAAGGTTACCAATTACAATTGGCATAGGTAAAGACTTAGCGAATATCTGCGAACGCACGTTGTATTTCAGCAGGTCAATGATCTTCGCATCACCAGAAATAAAAGCGCCAATACTTGCCATTGATTTTGCGAAAGTTGAGAAGTAGATATCAATATCTGCTTGTACTCCTTGCTCCTCGCCTGCACCTGCTCCTGTCTCTCCCATCGTACCAAAGCCATGCGCATCATCTACAAGTAGTCTGAAATTGAATTTTTCTTTCAACTTTACGATAGACTTCAAATCACCCATCGCTCCAGACATTCCGAATACACCCTCAGTAATTACCAAAATGCCTCCGCCTGTTTCTTTTACAATTCTCTCTGCTCTTCCAAGCTGCTTTTCGAGATTCTCCATATCGTTGTGAGGATAAACGAATCGCTTACCCATATGCAATCTCAATCCATCTATGATACATGCATGTGATTCTGCATCATAAACTATTACATCCTTTCTGTCTACCAGAGCGTCGATCACCGACATTACTCCTTGGTAACCAAAATTGAGGAGCATTGCTGATTCCTTCTGAGAAAAATCTGCCAATTCACGCTCTAATTGCTCGTGAAAGGAAGTATTTCCTGTCATCATTCTTGCTCCCATTGGGTAAGCAAGTCCCCACTCTGCTGCAGCATCTGCATCCGCTTTTCTTACTTCAGGATGATTAGCTAATCCCAAGTAGTTGTTCAAACTCCATGTGAGCACTTCTTTTCCCTTAAACAACATTCGAGGAGCTATCTCACCCTCTAGTTTTGGGAACATGTAAAAGTTGTCATCAAAGTAAGAATACTGCCCTAGTGAGCCTCGATTCTGAAGTAATTTCTCAAATAAATCCATCTAACGTTTGTTAAAAAATCTTTCCGATATGGTAACGCAAAACTAACACATATTAGAGATTGGGCAAGACTAATATTGCCATTTCATCAGACATACGCTTCGAATAGAATTGATTAGAATTGCACTAGACCTAAATATTTTCATGAAGATTTCAAAAATACTAGTAGCTAACCGTGGAGAGATTGCCATACGAGTAATGCGTTCAGCAAAAGAAATGGGAATCTCCACCGTGGCAGTCTATAGTGATGCGGATAAACATGCCGCTCACGTAGCTTTCGCAGATGAATCATTTCATATCGGTGCTTCACCTTCTAGTCAGTCTTATCTAGTTATAGATAAAATCATCGATGCATGTAAGCAAACAGGAGCTGATGCTGTACACCCAGGCTATGGTTTTCTGTCGGAAAATGCAGCATTTGCCAGAGCAGTAGATGAGGCTGGACTTATTTTCATAGGCCCGAGTATTGAAGCGATTCAGATAATGGGCGATAAGCTTACCTCCAAACAAGCTGTAAAAGCCTTCGATGTTCCTCTTGTGCCAGGGATGGATGAGCCAATAAGTGATGTAGCTGTTGCTAAAAAGGTAGCTGAGTCTATTGGATATCCTATAATGATCAAGGCAAGTGCTGGTGGTGGTGGAAAAGGAATGCGTATCGTGAATGATCCCGCAGACTTTGATGAGCAGATGACGCGCGCAGTGAGTGAAGCGAAGAACTCCTTCGGAGATGATTCGGTATTTATTGAAAAGTTTGTGACTTCACCTAAGCACATAGAAGTACAGGTATTGGGCGATCAACATGGAAATGTGCTTTACCTCTTCGAGAGAGAATGCAGCATTCAAAGGAGAAACCAAAAGGTAATTGAAGAAGCACCTTCTGCCCTATTATCACCGGAACAACGAAAAAGAATTGGCGAAGCAGCGGTCAATGTTGCCAAATCATGCAATTACTATGGAGCCGGCACGGTAGAGTTCATTGCAGATGCAAATCTTGATTTCTACTTTCTGGAAATGAACACTAGACTGCAAGTAGAACACCCCGTGACTGAACTGATCACTGGCATAGATCTAGTAAAAGAACAAATTCGCATCGCAGAAGGCCAAGCTTTGACAATTCGCCAAGAAGACCTTACTATTCATGGACATAGCATTGAGGTGCGTGTCTATGCCGAAGATCCGGAAAACAACTTCCTACCCGACACTGGCACTTTGACTGTCTATAGAAGACCTCAAGGCGCTGGTGTGCGAGTAGATGATGGCTATGAAGAAGGAATGGAAATACCTATTTTCTATGATCCAATGATTGCCAAGCTAATAACTCATGGCAGAGATAGAGACGAAGCAATTGCTCGAATGAAACGTGCCATTCAAGAATATAAAATAGTAGGTATTAAAACGACCTTGCCTTTTTGTGAATTCGTATTGTCTCACCCTGAATTTGTAGATGGTACCTTTACCACCAAATTTGTAGAATCACATTTCACACCTGAGCGCATTCAAAAAGAAATACCACAGGACGTGAAAGAAGTAGCTGCACTCTTTGCCATGCTGGATCATGAGGAACACAGAAACAAAGTGATTACCAAATCCATTGGTTCGTCTGAAAGTAACAATTGGAAAACACGAAGACATCACATTTGATGGCAACTATTAAACCATTCCGAGCATGGAGGTACAGTCCTGTATACGCTGCTCAAATAGATGAATTGACTTCCCCTTTGTTTGATGTGGTCTCAGACCGTCAAAGAGAAATTCTTTATGAACGACCCTATAACAGCATCCACCTGTCAGTGCCAAAAGGCGAAAACGCTTCTGATCAGGCAGCTGAGCTTTTATCTAAATGGAAAAAAGATGGAGTTATTATTCAGGACAAACTACCTAGTATTTACGTCTATTTTCAGCATTTTTCGCTTGCGGGTTCAGATAAAACCTATTGCCGCAAGGGCTTCATTTGTAATTTTCAAATAGCCGATTGGGATGAAAAGATTATTCTGAGACACGAAAGTACCATGCCTTTCTCTGTGGATGATCGCATGAATCTACTTAGCAAAACCCAGCTCAATGTTTCTCCAACCCATGGATTATACACTGACACTTCGAAAGAAATAGAGAAATATCTAGATGAGAGCATGAATGCCCCGCTCTATGAATCTGAGGATTACCAAGGTGTGCGGGATGTTCTGGCTGTAATTCACGATGTAGCTATCATCAAACGAATACAAGAGATCATTTCTCAAGGACAAGTCATACTAGCTGATGGCCACCACAGATACGAGGGGTCATTGAATTACAAGAAAACCAGTCAAGCTGAAAACCCACATCATACAGGTAGTGAAGGCTACAATTACCACATGATGTACTTTACCAATACTGAATCTGAAGACCTCAGAATTCTTCCAACTCACCGCATGGTTCGTGGACTGGAAGACTTTAGTGAAGCCGAGTTAATGAAAGCATTGGATGAGGATTTCATTATCAAACCGATGGCAAATGCTCAAGATATCAATGAAGTGATTTTAGGTAAACAATGGGCCTTTGGGCTACTTGTAGGTGATAATGCTTATAAGATTCGCCTGAAACCAGAGAAAATTGATGACATACCTTGGAAATTTCCTGTGGCTATTAAGACTCTAGATCTGACTGTGATGCATTACTTTATCTTCGAAAAGATCCTAAAGATCAAAGGAAAAGATCAGGTCAACGCCAGAAATATCACCTTCCAAAGGAATTTCACTGAATGTCTAAGAGAAGTAATGAAAGGAAATGCCCAGTTTGCGGTCATTACGAAGGATATATCCATAGATACGGTAAAATCTGTTTGCGCCAGTGGATACACAATGCCCCAAAAGTCCACCTACTTCTACCCAAAAGTGATAAGTGGTTTTGTATTTAGTTCAATAGATGAAAATGAGTTCTACTCCCCTTTTGATTCTTGCTTCTAACAGTCCTAGAAGGCAAGAACTGCTAAAGCTTAGCGGATTTGAGTTTGAAGTTTTTGTTAGGGATTTCCCAGAAGATTTCCCTGACGACATGGATGTATATCAAGTAGCGGAGTTTCTTGCTGAGCAAAAGAATAAACACTATCGATTGTTAAGACCGGAAGCTTTGATCCTTACAGCTGACACCACGGTCATTGCCAATCAACAAGTAATCAATAAGCCAAAGGATTTTAATGATGCAGTTGAGATGCTAGGGATTTTGTCGGGAAATACCCATCAGGTAGTCTCAGGAGTTTGTATTTCCTCAACTGATAAAAAGATTAGCTTCTCAGAAATCACCGAAGTAACCTTTGCTGAATTGAGTAAAGGCGATATTGAGAATTATATCAATCAAT
>JBLIFO010000149.1:0-7165 GCA_047633875.1 Marinoscillum sp.
ATAGATTTATTTGCAATAAAAGAGTGCTGTGATATCATTATAAAAATGGAAACGGTAATTGAAGAAGCAGATGAAACTTTGTTTTGGCTAGAAATGATTGAAGAAAGCAAAATCATAAATCACCAATCCGAAATCATCAATCTAAAAAAGGAGGTGAATGAGTTGATTTCAATATTTGTAGCTTCAGTGAAAACGGTTAAGAATCGGCTCAATCAAAAATCATCAATCCCAAATCAAAAATAAAAGAGATGAGTGACTTAGTGCCAAAACAAAACAATTTTATTCTCTACACCACAAATGAAGGTGAGGTGAAGCTGAATGTATTGTTGGAAAACGAAACTATTTGGTTGACACAAGAACAAATGAGTCAGCTTTTTGACCGTGAACGAAGTGTGATAACCAAGCACATAGGAAATGTTTTTAGTGAAGGCGAGCTCGAAGAAAAAAGCAATGTGCAAATTATGCACATTAGTGGTTCTGATAAACCTGTAAAGTTTTACAACTTAGATGTAATCATTTCAGTAGGCTACCGTGTAAAGTCACAAAGAGGTACACAATTTAGAATTTGGGCAACCCAAACCTTAAAAGAGTATATCATCAAGGGGTTTGTAATGGATGACGAGCGACTAAAACAAGGTACAAACACGTTTGGCAAAGACTACTTTAAAGAATTGCTCCGCAGGGTTCGTTCCATCCGTGCCAGTGAACGCAGAGTCTACCAACAAGTAACGGACGTCTTTGCAGAATGTAGTGTTGATTATGACCCACAGGCTACCATTACCAAAAACTTCTATGCCATGGTGCAAAACAAGTTTCACTTTGCCATTACAGGTAAAACGGCTGCCGAAATCATTCATCTTTCAGCCAATGCAAAGAAAGATAACATGGGACTATCCATATGGAAAAACAGCCCCGATGGAAGAGTGTTGAAATCAGATATCATAGTTGCGAAAAACTACCTACAGGAAAAAGAAATACAACAACTTGAAAGAACAGTAACAGGGTACTTCGATTATATAGAAGGTTTAATAGAACGAGAAAACACCTTTACCATGGAAGGTTTGGCAGAAAGCGTGAACAAGTTCCTGACCTTTAATGAGTATAAAGTTCTCTCAGGTAAAGGACGTATTTCTAAACTGCAAGCCGATAAAAAAGCAGTAAGCGAATACGAAACGTTTAACAAGACTCAAAAAATCATTTCTGATTTTGACAAGCAACTTAAAAAAAGGGATGGGTGATGAGTTATAAATTATGAGTCATTAATTATGAGAGATGGGAAAGAGCATTATAAAAGATAAGAGTTTTGTTTTTGCTGTGGATTGTATTAATCTATACAAATTGTTGGTTTCTGAGAGAAAAGAGTTTGTTATGAGTAAACAAATCCTGAGATCAGGAACTTCGATTGGTGCCAATGTGCGAGAATCACAAAATGCTGAAAGTAAAAAGGACTTTATTCATAAATTAGCTATTGCTCAAAAGGAATGTGATTTACATCTCCTCAGTGTTACTCACAGAGAACTCTGAGATAAACTATATTTCAGCACTTCTGCGCCTTTTTCCGTAACACTGAGTAGCCCATAAGGTAAAATTCCTTAACCGATTACTTGGGGCTTCTCTCCTATTTATTTCGTTCCGCTTTCTCTTTCTTTTTGAAATATCGCCGAAAAAGGAAGTTGTGCTGGATGGCTTCTAGGTCCTCGTCTAATTTAAACGTGCTACTCTCTAGATTTTCAATAGACTGTTTGATATCGGCACCTGCTTGTTCATCGTGAAGGAAAACCCCTACCGGTGAATTAGGATTACGACTAATTTCTTCGAGATTGTTGATGAACATACTCGCAGTATCTGCAACCTGCCCTAGACGAATAATAGAGGCAGCCATGGCAGGAAAAATTAGGGTATCGGTAACAAGTTCGTGGGCAAGACCTCCAGATTTGTTCAGGTCTTTAGTGAAAGTATTTAAGGAATTAACCACGCGAACCATCCCTGCCGATGCTTTATCCAGTGAGCCTGTGGTTCTCAGTACATTGTTGTAGACCGTTTCATCCTTCAGCAGTTTTCCAATAGTTCCATTTCCCGCAGCGATGGAAGCGCTGATAGTTTTAAAATCGGAAGTGATTTCTAAAATGTTCTTATTATTTTCTTGTAACATATTGATCATGTCTTCCGACGAAAAGGTCTTTTCCACAGCCAGCGTATCTCCTGCATTAACCTCTCCAGCAATTGAAGTACCGCCATAGATTACCAGGATCTTATTGCCAATGAGTCCATCAGTGCTGATCTTTATTTTGGCATCTTTTCGGATATATTCTTGAGATTTTAATTCTAAGTTGACCAGAACCACCACCATCGACTCTTGGTAAAAATTGATCTCATCCACCGTACCAATCTTCACTCCTGAAAACCAAACATTATTACCTTTCTGTAGCCCATTGACATCATCAAAAACGGCAACAACTTTCATTTTCCTTGTAAATGTGCCATGTATGTTTCCTACCATGAGCACTCCTACTATTAACAAGATCAGTCCTAAGAAGACAAAAAGACCTACCCAAACTCCGCGCTTACTTACTGATTCACTCATGGCTTATTCAATAAAATTGTAACTATAAAAATTCTTAATCTGCTGATCATCGGTATCAAAGACTTCATCGAAAGTTCCAACTTTAGAAAAGGCTCCTTCTAACAGCATACCCACCCGCTGGGCTGTGGACTTAGCACAGGTTAGGTCATGGGTAATAATGATTGAAGTGGTGTTGTGTTGCTGCTGCACTTCATTGATCAATTCGTTGATCTCCGCACTGGTTACAGGATCCAGCCCAGAGGTAGGCTCGTCATAGAGCATGATTTCTGGCTTGAGTATCAATGTCCTTGCAATCCCTATTCTCTTTCGCTGACCACCAGAGAGATCTGCCGGCATTTGATTGCCCTTTTCTTTTAAGCCCACAGCCTCTAAAACTTCGTCTACAGCATATCTCACTTCCTTCTTTGTGAGATTTTTGACATTCATCTTAAGTGGAAAGGCAAGATTTTCAAAGACACTCATACTATCGTACAATGCACTATTTTGAAAGGAAAATCCGATGCGTAGACGCAGTGCGTCCAGATCCCTCCTTCCCAAACTGTCCACTTGCTGTCCTTTGATCCGTACATATCCTTGATCTGGCTTCAGCAGCCCAACCATTAATTTGATCAGGACCGACTTACCAGAACCTGATTTGCCTAGAACTGCTATATTTTCCCCTTTCAAAACTTCAAGGTTTACCCCCCTCAATACATGCAAGTCGTTGAATGACTTGGTGAGGTTTGATATCTCTATGACCGGCTCTTGGCTTTCTATCTTTCTATTCTCCATTTCAAAAAAGTCTAATCCAATTGGACACCTGAACCACGACCACTTCCTCCATGAAAATGAGAAACATAGACAAAACGACTGCTTTATTGGCAGCCCTACCTACACCTTGGGTGCCTTGAGTGGCATTGTAGCCTTTATAGCAACCTACCATTCCTATGGTAAATCCATAAAAAACAGACTTGGTGAGCGATGAAAATATATCTAAAAATGACACAGAGGAAAAGGCACCATTGACGAAGCTTATAAATCCAGTGGCTTCCTCTGCGTGAATGTTAAGATAAGACCCTAGCAATCCCACGGCAATGCAGAAAATGGATAAAATCGGAATGGTGATAGTAGTCGCCAATACCCGAGTGACTACCAAAAACTTAAAAGGATTAATGGCAGAGACTTCCATAGCATCTATTTGCTCGGTCACCTTCATGGAGCCTAGCTCCGCTCCTATATTTGAACCTACTTTACCAGCACAAATCAGCGCTGTAACTAACGGGCCAAGCGCCCTTACAATAGCAATCCCCATCAAGGAAGGCAACCATGAAGTAGCACCGAAATCCTCCAAAGAAGGGCGTGACTGTTTTGTGAAAACAAGACCTATGATAAAGCCTGTAAGAGCGATAAGTGGCAAAGATTTTAGGCCAATATCAAATGCCTGACGGGTTACTTCTCGGAAATGGATGGGAGACTTTATTACCTCTTTGAAAAAGCGACCAGTAAAATGAACCCCCTCTGAAACGCCTCTGAAATAGGCATCAACTCCGCGATTGAAGATGTACTTCTTTGGTGTAACCACCAGAATATCAGGCTTTTTATCTACTTGTACACCAATCATTTTACTTCAATAAAGGTCAATTAATTGACCTTGCAAGAAAGGAAATATCCCTGATGATGCTGTTACATAATCCTATTGGATTATTACATAAATCACACTTCATTCAAAAGATGCTTAAGAAATGATAGACTGGATCAAACTATAGAGAGTGATTTTTCAAATAACAATTCAGGAAGTCAAGGCTTCGGCTTACGCCAAATGCTGAATGTGTGATTGATGTAATTTTAAATCGAGATTATGTAACATATTCCAAGGCGATAGTCATCAAATTTACCATCTCACATTAGAGCTAGGCAGTGATTTAAAGTGGTATAAGCTATGCCACCCCGACCTGTGCTACCTGTAAAAGGAATCATATTCAGAATTAGCGAAGACATAAAAAGTGACCATGCAACATGAAAAACTAATTGCGTTAGAGGAAATTTGTAGTCATCATAAAATTGACTCTTCTTTTGTCTATTTTCTTAATGAAAAGGGTTTAATAAGAGTCATCCTAATTGAGGAAGCCTACTTCATGGAACTCGATCAGCTTCCCTTTCTGGAAAAATATATTGATTTTCATTACTTTCTAGAGATCAATCTCGAAGGAATAGAAACAATCAGCCATTTGCTCCGCCAAATCAATGAGCTTCAGGAAGAAGCAAATGCGCTGAGGAATAGGCTTCAGTTTTACGAGTACACTTCATAGTATGGAAAACATTTGGAGCTATTCACTCACAGTATTTATGGGCTTTTTCGCTATCATGAACCCACTCGTCAATATTCCTATTTTTAGTGAGCTTACTTATGGTCTGGAGCCAAAGAAAAAGAAGGAAATAGCTCAAACAGCCACCGTAGTTGCCTTTATCATAGTCACAGCATTTCTTTTAATAGGAAAATATATTTTTGAAATGTTTGGATTAACAATTCCAGGATTCAAAGTCTTCTCGGGAATTATGATCTTATATATCGGATTTGAAATGCTGCAATCAAAAAAATCCACCATCAAACACGATGAAGAGATTCCGTTTGATGACAGTGTAGCAATATCTCCTTTGGCAATACCTATTTTGGCAGGTCCTGGAACCATAGTTACTGGGATGAATTTTGTAGCAGGAGCTAATTTATTTCAGGTAATGATCACTATATTAATCTTTGCATTGTTCATATTCCTAACCTATTGGGCCTTCTATTTTAGCAGCTACATTGTACGTGCTATCGGCGATAAAAACTTCAAAATAATAGGTAAAATAATGGGGATCATACTTGGTGTAATTGGTGCTAATATGTTGTTGGAAGGTATCCATTTGGCATTTGACATATAGCTCTAGTCTCATAGTGATTTTACAAAAAAAATAGGGTGGAGTAAAAAAGGGCAATTGAAAGGTATCCCTTATCAAGCCTGAGAATGCGCGATATATGTAAGACTTTCCCATCATTGTGTAACGCTTTGAAATGATAAAGTAGTCACCTTTATCACTATCAATAACAGGATAAGTTTCCTATAAATGTTAAGCAGTCTTTTGCTTATAAGACACTTGAACACAATAACCATGATCAGATTAATGAAAGATCTTCCAGATAATGTTTTGGGAGCCTTAGCCACAGGAAAAATAGCAGGAACAGATTATGAAACAGTCCTCATGCCTGCAATAGAAGCGAAACTAAAAAAGAATGCCAAGATCAGATTGATCTATCATATAGATAGTGACTTTACCGGTTTTGAGCTGAGCGCCATATGGGATGATGCAAAGCTTGGCATGAAGCATTTATCAGAGTTCGAACGGGTAGCATTTGTTTCTGATCATGATATGCTCAATTCTATGGTGAAGTTTTTTAGCCATATGATCAAATCGAAAATCAAGATTTTTAAAGATTCAGAATTAGATGAGGCCAAACAATGGATTGTTGAGCCCTGATAAAGTACTCATTTAAAATCAAATCTGACCTCAATTAAATTCATAACCTGTGATAGATGTAATTCTATTCTCAAATTATGTAACATAATGTAAAGCAAAGGTTATCAAATTTACTTTCCTGATCTAGCATTACCATACCTACTAGCAGGCGTTATCAATAACTCTTTTAACAGACATGTACAGGATCATTACACTCACGATAAACCCGGCCATTGATAAAAGTACAATGGTAGATAGAATGGTCCCCAACAGTAAATTGCGATGTGCCTCACCAAGATATGATGCAGGCGGTGGCGGAATCAATGTCTCACGTGCAATAAAAAAACTTGGTGGCTCTTCTCTCTGTATCTATTTGGCTGGTGGGCCATCGGGTGATTTCTTAAAGAGTTTGCTGGATGAAGAAAATATTGAGCAGAGGGTAATTGTCACAGAAGCTTGGACACGTGAAAATCTATCAGTTACGGATTCATTCTGTGATCAGCAATATCGATTTGGTATGCCAGGATCGAAAGTAAATGACGCTGAATGGAAAGAGGTTTTGACGGTATTGGAAGAGACTTTAACTGAAGGTGACTATCTCGTGGCAAGTGGGAGTTTAGCGCCAGGAATACCTGACGACTTTTACCATAGAGTCGCTTTGATAGCTGAAAAAAGAAATGCGAAGCTCATTTTGGATACATCAGGAGAGCCGCTTATAGAGGGAGTAAAAGATGGCGTTTTTCTACTTAAACCTAATTTATCTGAACTCAGTGCTTTGTGTGGTGTGACCTCTATTTCGACATTAAATCTCGAAAGGTTAGCAAAGCAATTTTTAAAGGAAAATGCCATTGAAGTGATAGTTGTATCTATGGGTGCCAGTGGCGTCATGTTGATCACCCATGATCAAATCGAGCACATTCCTGCACCTGTGGTCCTCAAAAAAAGCACCATCGGTGCTGGTGATAGTATGGTAGCGGGAATGGTTCTAAGCTTGTCAATGGGAAAATCTCTCAGCGAAATGGCCAGATATGGAGTAGCAGCAGGAACAGCCGCTACCATGAAACCAGGTACTCAATTATGTGATAAACAAAATGTAGATCAGCT
>JBLIFO010000150.1:0-7115 GCA_047633875.1 Marinoscillum sp.
GTGAAATAATTGAGGAGTATTTCCCGTTTCCGAACGGTTTCCGAATAAAAAAGAAAAACCCCTCAGATGTACGTTTTAGGCGCTTCTGAGGGGTTTGTAGTAGCGGGGACTGGACTCGAACCAGTGACCTTCGGGTTATGAGCCCGACGAGCTACCAACTGCTCCACCCCGCGATATGACTGCAAAAGTAACACAGTCTTGGTGATTAGAAAAGGCTAACCACTAAATATTATGAGAATCTTTTAGAATGAAAATAAGTGGGGCTTAATTCGATTTAAAATGTGATTATTCACCTAAATCCAGAATTTATGTGGCTTTTGTTACAACCTTCAAATTAAGAAGAACATAAATCGCTATGTGATTTGGATGAATACGGCCAATCTAGAAAAGCAGGTTAATCACTGATAATTGTACCACTCAGGCGCATCAATTCTATTCTAGCAATTTTAGCAGTATTGAGAGCTTCTAGGTATCGTATCTGTGCATTGACGGCATTATTCTGAGCTTCCCTTATTTCTACCGGATTTGATCTTCCTACGCGATAACGCACTAGTGCAATCTCAATATTTTCTTGAGCAACATCAAGGTTATTTTCTTCAAGGCCAATAAGTTTCTCTGCATTTTGAAGGGTAAGTACGGCTGAGCGAATAGCGGTAAGCAACTGTGCTTCTACTTGATTATATCGACTTAATGTGGATTCCGCTTGTATTTTAGCGTTTTGTATACTGCGTTCTTGATTTAGTCCATCAAAGAGCGTGACTTTAGCTGTAAGACCATAGGTAATTCCGTTCGATTGATTAGACTGTAGGAAGCCTGCTTCTGATGTGAGATTGGAATAGTTGTAACCAAGATTGAAATCTAGCGAAGGGTACCTTCCTCGCTCCAATTCCTTTTTGGCTAGTAATGAGACTTCTGTCTGACTTTTTAGGCGAAGCAAATCAGGATTTCGTTTGAGTGCAACGCTTTCAATTTCCTCCAACTCAAGAGATGTCAATTCATCACTATAGTCATAGCTTAATTCAAAATTCATATTTTGATTGACAACTCCAATGATTTCATAGAGCACGAGTTTTTGTCTGGAAATAACTTCTCGCTGTTTCAATAAGGCGGACTGATCTGTATTGAAATCAACCTGAGCCTGTAGGTATTCCATTTTACTGGATTTTCCCAATTCATATTTATCCTTACTTATTTGAACTCTTTCTGCCGAAAGTTTCAGGGCACTCTCCAGAAGTGCAAGCCGCTCTTGCTCCAGAGAAGCATAATAAAAGGCTTTGGATACATTGGCTATAGTATTTTGTACCTGAGCTTTGAAAGTCAATTCATTGAGCTTGTTTATTTCTTCAAGACGATCCTTGGTTGCAAACATTTTGAACCCATCAAACAGAGTCCAGTCCAGACTTGCCCCAGCGCTATAAACTGTTGTTTTTGCACCATTCCTAGACTGTGAATCTCCTGAGATAAATGTCTGTTCGGTATCTTGAACCGTTTCTCTGGCATTTCCATTTAAGCCCAGTGTAGGAAGTATGCCTGCATTCCCGAGGGTATTGTTATTCTCTGCAATGCTCAGGTTGTATTTCTCAAGCTTTATGTCAAAGTTGTATTTCAGAGCAAGTTCAATAGCTTTTTGTTCAGATAATAAACTATCTGGCTCCTGCGAAAATGGATTGATGAGGGCTAGAAAAATCAGAATTTTCATGATACTCGGGCTAGTCTTTTTTGCTTGCTAGTGAGAAAGGAATAAATCGCTGGAATGACGAACAAACTCAAAAAGGTTGCAATGACCATTCCACCTATTACTGCTATGCCCATCGATACACGACTTTCCGCACCAGCTCCTAGTGCCAATGCAATAGGCAAAATCCCGAGAATCGTTGATAAACTTGTCATCAGGATAGGTCTAAACCTCATTTTAGAGGCACTCTTTATTGATTCCATGACGTCCATACCGGAAGCCTTTTGTTGATTAGCAAATTCCACTATCAATATTCCATTCTTGGTAATAAGTCCGATCAACATGATCATCCCAATTTGTGAGAAGATATTGAGTGTTTCGTTGAAATACCATAAGCTTAGCATGGCTCCCGAAAGTGCCAGGGGCACGGTGAACATGATGATCAATGGGTCTCTAAAACTTTCGAATTGCGCGGCTAAGACCAAATAGATTAATATCAATGCCAAAGCAAACGCAAAGTAAAGGTTGCTTGAACTTTGCTGAAACTCTAATGAAGTACCAGATAGTGCGGTTTGATAACTATCATCTAAGATTTCATCCGCTATGCTTTCCATTCGTGATAACCCTTCTCCTAAAGCAACTCCGTCGGATAGTTTTGCGGATATTGTAGCTGAGGTAAATCTATTATAGTGAAAAAGTTGGGGAGGAGTGGAGCGCTCATCCAAGGTGATGAGGTTGTCTAGCTGTACAAGATCGCCACTTCGTGCCTTCACGTAGATGGATTTGAGGTCAAGAGGCTCATCACGATCAGATTTAGCCAACTGTCCAATCACATAGTATTGCTTCCCATTCATGATGAAATACCCAAATCTGTTACCGCTTAGGCTTAACTGAAGGGTCTGCGCAATATCTCTTACCGAGACTCCCATACTTTGAGCTTTCTCTCGGTCTATTTCCACGCCGATTTCCGGTTTGTTAAATTTTAGATCTAAATCGACATAATTAAATTCTGAACTATTATTTGCCGCTTCCAAAAAATCAGGTAAAACCTTCTTGAGTTGATCCAAACTTCGTGCTTGGATTACAAAACTCACAGGAAGACCTCTCGATCCACCACCTATAGATTGTGGTTCGGATATGAATGCTCTTGCCTTAGTGTTTTTGTTAACTTCTTTGGTCACAGCCTCTACTATTTCATGTTGAGATCGCTTCCGATCCTTGGCATCTACAAGTTTGGCCACCACATATGCTGAATTGGTGGCAGATGTAGCTGAAAAACTAGGTGATGTGATGGTAATGATCGCTTTAGCTTCTGGAGCATATTCCTTGATGGTCTTCCCCATTTCAGTCGCGTATTCATCCATGTATTCAAATGTTGCACCTTCTGGCCCAGTAGCATATACACGAAATTGGGCTCTATCTTCCATAGGCGAGAGCTCTGTCGGTAGGATTTGAGCAAACAAATAGATAAGATAAACTGCCAAAACTAATATTGCGCTAGAGATCCATCGATTTCCCATGAAAACGTCTAATGCTGAACTATAACGAATATTAAGCCACTCAAAGAAAGGCTCTGTTTTGGCATAGAACCATTGCTTTTTCTCACGCTTCTTAAGCATTTTGCTGGAAAGCATAGGCGTAAGGGTGAGAGCAACGAAAGAGGAAATAATCACGGCAACAGCAACAGTTATCCCAAATTCTCTAAAAAGTCGACCGGTCAGACCCTGAAGGAAAACAATTGGGAAGAACACCGAAGTAAGCGCTACAGTGGTTGATATTACTGCAAAGAAAATCTCGTTAGTGCCTTTTTTGCCAGCTTCATGTGGCTCCATTCCATCTTCTATTTTGGAGTAGATATTTTCCAAGACAACTATCGCATCATCCACCACCAATCCGATAGCCAACACAATCCCTAGAAGCGTGAGTACATTGATGCTAAAATCCAACCAATACATGACGAAAAATGATCCGATCAATGCTATCGGTACCGTGATCACTGGAATGAATGTGGTTCGCCAGTCTCTTAGAAAAATGAATATGATCAGCACCACCAGTCCAAAGGCTATAAATATAGTTTGCTGAACTTCGGCAATTGATTCCTTGATGTATATCGTATTATCAAATGCTATTTCTGTTTGGATATCTTCAGGGATATTGCCCTTAAGACCGTCCAATCTTTTATAAAATTCCTCTGCAATATCCAAACTATTGGATCCCGGCTGAGGAACGATGACATTCAGAACGAGTGGTATGCCGTTGTTTCTTAAAAGTGTATTTTCATTTTCGGGATAAAATTCGGCATTGCCGATATCTCTGAATCTGACAATATCATTATCAGATTCTTGTATGATAAGATTATTGAATTCTTCTGGCGATGAAAGCCTACCAAAGGTTCGCACAGTAAGCTCGGTATTAGATCCTTCTATTCTGCCAGAAGGCAATTCAATATTTTGATCACCCACGGCATTAAGAATATCTAGCGGAGTGAGTCCATATGCTGCCAACTTATCAGGATCCATCCAAAGCCTTATTGAATACTTTTTCGCTCCCCAAACTCTCACTTCACTCACTCCAGGAATAGTCTGAAAAGTTTCCTTGAAAAGATTGTCAGCTATCTCTGTCATTTCGAGGAGATTTCGCTGATCACTAAAAATTCTCAAAGCGATGATCGGACTAGAGTCTGCATCTGCCTTGGTGACTATAGGCGGATCAGAATCTGGGGGCAGGTTTCTAATGGCTCTAGATACCTTATCCCTGACATCATTAGCTGCGGTCTCTAGATTCATTTCTAGATTGAATTCTACAGTAATGGTACTTTTACCATCCGCACTAATAGATGAAAGCGTTTTGATACCATCTATGCCATTTATAGATTCTTCCAAAGGCTCCGTGATTTGAGTCTCTATGATATCTGCACTTGCACCAGTATAACTAGTGGATACGGTAATGATAGGAGGATCAACACTTGGGTATTCACGGACTCCTAAATAGTTAAACCCGATTACTCCAAACAGAATAATCACGAGGGACATGACTATGGCCAATACTGGGCGATCAATGCTGATATTTGAGAGACTTGCCACCTTAGTTAATATTTACGTTTACTTCCATGCCAGGACTCACTTGTAATATTCCTGAAGTAATAACTGTATCACCCTTACTCAATCCTTCAGTTACTTGAATTCTCTTATCAGTTCGAATCCCTGTAGTTACTTGACGTGGCTCTGACTTTCCATTTTTGTAAATGAAAACTTTCTTACCGCTTAATTCAGGTATGACAGCCTCTGTAGGTATGAGAATGGCATTAGGAATGGTTTGTAAAATAAGTGTGATTCTTGCAAACTGGCCAGGGAAGTGCTTTCCATCAGTGTTCTCGGATGAGGCTCTGATTCGAATGCTACGGGTTTCTGGATCTATCTGTGGCTCTATAGCATATATTTCGCCATAGAACATGTCTTCATAGGCATCTGTGCTGAAGTTTATTTTATCGCCTTTATTAACTAGGCTGATATATTTACTTGGTATCGCAAATTCCAATTTAATTGGATCAATTTTATATAAGTCTGCAACACGGGTCCCCGGATTAAGATAACCACCCTCTGATATATCTCTAAGCCCAATGACTCCATCAAAAGGAGCTTTTAAGTAATGTTTAGCAAGACGCGCTTGTAGAACTTTTATTTCTGATTTTATCGTATTGAGTGATGTCAGGGAGTTTTCATACTCCTCTCGGCTTATGGCCTCTTTATCGAGAAGCTGCTTTTGTCTATTCTCGTTACTCTCATTTAGTTTTTTGGTAAACTGTAGCTTTTCAATTTCAGCAAGAATTTCATCATCATTAAGAGCTAAAAGGACTGTGCCTTTTTTAACTCTTTCGCCTTCTTGAAAGCTTATGAATTCCACTTTCCCTGCAAGTTCAGTATTGAGTGCTACTGATTCATCTGCTATCAACGAACCAGTTACTTTTACTTCATTTTTCAGGGGTTCTTCATTTAGAACTACCGCATTCACTGTCAATAGTGGAGTGTCTTGGATAGCTTGATCCGATGTGCCTTTCACTTCACTTTTTGGGAGTTTTGGATAAACAATCACCGCCAGTATCAATACGGCTATGATGATGTATAATATTCTCTTAGCTGTTTTATTCATTTCTTACACGTGCGTCCAGATCAATACAACATAGCCTATGTAATGTCTAACAGAAGGCTAAAATCATAGATTCAAATTTACAGAAACAAATAACCGACTCTATTCAGTTTGCATATCAATGGATTCAACGGGGTATAGACGGTATTGTCACTTAGGTCAATATACCCTCTAGACGGTATATGTTGAGTGTGCATACCCCAATAACTTAGCAAAGAAACAAACTGTAGTAATTATGAATCGAATTAAACTATTCGTTATCTATTTGACCATAGGTGGTTTACTTTATGTCAATCCAGCGGAAGCACAGAAATTGCCTTTTGGAAAAAAAGGAGATGATACCGCTGAGCCCACCAGTGATGATTCCTCAGATGAGGAAGGTGACTTTGGAGGTAAGATGAAAGCGAAAATGAAAAACTTCAATCCAATGAAGACAATTGGCAAGCTTGCTGGCAACTTGCTAACCTCCTCTACAGACGACCTTTCAACTGTATCCATGCAAGTTTTCTATACGTCTAATCTCTACCCAAGTGAAACGAGAACGGTGGAGACGGAATATTTTGGCTTTTGGGAGCCAGGAATGGATATGGCAGGTGTCGCCTTTTACAAACGAGAAGGTATCGGTTTTAATAAAATAGATGGTACTGTAAAAATAGACGGCATACTCACGGAACACGTTGCGAATGGCTTCTACGGAGGCATAGTGAAACAAAGCGCTGGTAATCATACCGTAGAGGTATCCACTGTGAAAGGTGATCAGGCTTCACTTACTGCTGAGCCGGTTGAGCCTATTGAGATTATTTCCATCAATGGAGTTCCCAGGGGTGAAGTAGTAGATATTAATATGGATGAGGACATAGTATTGGTTCTTAATCACCCACAAGGCGGCACGGCTGATTTCTATGTATCTATTCTTGGTGAAGTAATGGGTGTGAGAGGATTCAATGAACTGGGTTTGTTCAAAAGTGTAGACAAAATCACTATTCCAAAAGAAGCCTTTAGACATACTGGTTCACCAGTATTTAAATTTGAGCAAGGAGCCAATTATCTTATGGTACAGAGAACAACTGAGAAGATCACTAATGTACCAGGAGTGGGGGCTACCCAAGTGATTTCTGGTGCAATGGACTGGTCTCCAATCAATTTGGCTGGAGATCAGAAGACATTCTTGGGAATAGGAAGAGATGAGTTAAACGCATCATATAAAGTCAAGACTAAAGATGATTTTGTTGCTGAATCTAGTAAACCAAATGCTTTTTGGGGACCACCCTTGAGCGAGCCAAAGAAACTCGCT
>JBLIFO010000151.1:0-7109 GCA_047633875.1 Marinoscillum sp.
ATTTCCGATGATAGGCATAAGGCCTCAGCAGGCACAAAACACGGTCATTGTTTAATCTGGCTTTTGTGTAAAGTTCCGCAATGAGTGCTCCACCTTCTTCTTCTTGATCCTCTATCCTATAGGTTTTGCCCAATTTCAAAGATCGATCATTGTCTAGTTGGATTTCAATTGACTCCTTCTTGTCTTCCTTAGGTGTCACTTCTTGTATGTCAAATTGCAGGAAAGCCAATCGGCCTGATCTAATGTGAAACTGAACAGAAATCTCAGGAAGGGAGTAATTAACACTATTGCCTTGGACGTATGGTTTGTGAGTTGAGAGATTAAGTTTCACTTCGTGCTTGCCTAGCGTATTGGGTAGTATATGAAGGAAGAGTTTATCTCCAGATCGCGTTACTCGGTAGTTGATTGGTAAATCTTCGGTCCACCGATTATCAATTTTGATATTATCCACATTGTTTGTAGTGAATTCAAATTCCTTTTCTTCACCAATATAAAGCTCCTCACTACCTGAATAGAGCTTTGCGTAAGTCTTGGTATATGGATATAGTGGTAATTCAGTTAAGGCTTCCTTATCACCACTCCCCGTTCGAAAAATGAATTTCAGAAAATCAGATTCCGTAAGTCGGTTGAATCTTACCTTGAAGCGAGCATAATCATCGAAAATCAATATGGAATCCACTAATGTGAAATCAGCAGATGGGACCAACGCCAATCTATTAGGTGCTAATTCTTGATCGAAGAACAAATATACCTCTGCTACTTCTGCCTCCTTTATGTACTCAAAAGCAAGTGCTCTATTTGCACCAATGTTTAGCGCGTTGTTTAGAAAACTATACTCCAGTGTGTCCACAAACAACTTAGCATCCAGAAAAATACTCCGCCCAAATTTGTCTTGAGCATTCGAAATATTTGGCTGGATAAATGCCACACCAACAAAAAGTGACACTAAAAGTGAGTTGAATAACCTCATAGTCTGCAAAGATGGTAAAGGCTTTCTACCCCACCAAGACTAGTTAATCATTGCTGATTCCGTGATGATATTTGGTTTGCCTTCAAGCGTCTTATGTACTGGACATCTGTCGGCAATCTCAATCAAGCGTGCGCGCTCTTGCTCGGTCAAATTACCCTCTAGGGATATGATTCGTTTGATCTGATCGATCTTACCTTTTGAATCCTTAGAGTTGCCTCCATCCTCCGCGTGAATCTTATCATGGGTTAGCTTCACACTGACTTCTCGCAGATCCATCTTCTTAAAGTCTGCATACATCTTGAGCGTCATGGCCGTACACGCTCCCAGCGCAGACAATAGATACCCATAAGGCGATGGTCCTAAATCTGTACCTCCACTGCCTGCTGGCTCATCCGCAATTTGATGATGCCTCCCTGCAATTATCTCTGTCAAAAATCCTTGATCTGTGAGCCTTGCCAACACTTCTCCTTCTGGTGCTACTTCTTCTTTTTGGTGTGCAGTAATGTACTTTGACGCCCAAGCTGCTACCATATGACCGGCATATCTTGAGTCAGTATCATTACTTAGGAGGTGATCTGCGCCATCAAGGGTAATAAAGCTTTTTGGATGCTTAGCATGTGTATAGATATCGGCAGCATTGTCTATACCCACTATTTTATCCTGTGGAGAATGCATGATCAGCAAGGCTTTCTTGATTTCGCCGATTGACTTGAGCCCATCATTGATATCCAAATCATCTAGCAGTTGCTTCTTAACCGTGAAAGGTCGACCTCCAATATTCACTTCCGCTTCACCATTTTTGATAATATCATCTGCATTGGTATTGAAAAGAGATTTCACGTGAGCTGGATTGGCTGGAGCACCTATAGTCACTACGGCTTTTACTTTCGTCAAACTTTTACTCACGCGAAGCACAGCTGCTCCGCCCAATGAGTGCCCGATCAAAATTTGAGGCGCAAAATAGTTTTCTTTTAGGAAGGAATAGGCTTGATTTAGATCTGAAAGGTTAGTAGTAAAATTGGTCTCAGCAAATTCTCCAGAGCTTTGACCCAAGCCAGTAAAATCAAATCGCAGCACAGCGATATCGTTTTGGGTGAGCGATTGACAAATATGGTCCACCGCTTTTAAGTTTTTCGAACAAGTAAAGCAATGCGCAAACAGTGCAAAAGCTTTCGGCTTTCGAGTAAGTGGGAAATCTATCCGACCTGAAAGTTTCTGGCCATTTTTGTTACTGAATGATACTTTTTCTGATTTCATACCCGTTTAGAATTTGAACAGTGATTAACTTGAACTCTCTTGAATAAGAGGGCTATCCAAACCTAAATCTAATCTTGACGAGACACATATTCACCCTTATTGGCTTCTTTCTTGGACTTTCGTCAGTGTTTGGACAAACGCTCACCTACGATGTAATCAGGAGTGATAAGTCTATGGGACAAACGATAGTGGAGCGACACATAACAGGGAATGAAATAGCCTATAGCCTCAATACCAAAACAGCCTTTCGAGTCATCTTTCTAATAGAAGTGGAATATGACCTTCAAGAAACCTTTCTTGGAAAATGGCTCCAATCCGGTACCAGTTTTAACTCTCTCAATGGAAGCATTCAGAAAAAAACATCTATTTCTAAACGACAAAAGGATTATCAGTTGATTATTGATGGGATTTCCACATCCATCTCGAAAGACACGATAACAGAATCTGTCTCTGAAATATACTTTGAAGAACCCTTCAATGGCAAGGAAGTGTTTTCAGCATACTTTGCTCGATATCTCAATTTTGAGCAAATTGATGACCACAAGTATTCCCTTACTTCACCAGACGGGACAAACATCTATACTTACGAAAATGGAATCTGTACAAGAGTAGATATCAGTAGGGACTTTGCCACTTTTAGCCAGGTTTTGCTACCCGAGCTCCTCGCCAATGTACGAAAAGGCAAGATTAAGGGGTTTTAATCCGTGTTTTTTAATCATAATTTCCTGTAAAGCGAAGGCGGAATCCCTACGATTTTTTTAAATGCCGAATTAAACGTGGCTTTATTGTTAAATCCTGCTAAGTAAGCAATCTGAATGATTTTAAGTCTTGAACTGTCTTGTTTCAAAAGCTTCTTGGCTTCTTCAACTCTATATTTATTTACAAATTCGTGAAAATTACACCCCTCCAATTCATTGATCACATGAGAGATTTGATTGGCTGAGATGGAGAGCTCGTCAGAAAGTTGGTGAAGACTCAGATCATTGTTGAGATAGCCTTTGTCTTGCTCCATAAAGCTTTTGATCTGTCGTAAAATGATCTCGGTGGTATTTTTACTAAGTTCTGATCGTAAATATTTCTTATCTCTATTAGCTGATAAATTCCTCCTGAAAACGATATTTACAAAAACTCCATGTGCTACCGCTAGCAAATAAAACATCTTCCAAATATCAAATGAAGGTTCCATTGTACTCTATGGAACACGCATCGACATTTAGCCCCCTAAAGGACTCACTAATAAAATTTATGACTTCTTGAAAAAAGAATCTACAAATTCTTCTTTGTTGAACACCTGCAAGTCTTCCACTCGCTCCCCTACTCCTATGTATTTCACAGGAATTTTGAACTGATCTGAGATCCCAATGACCACACCGCCTTTTGCTGTGCCATCTAGTTTTGTAATGGCAAGGGAAGTCACTTCTGTTGCTTTTATAAATTCCTGAGCTTGGATAAATGCGTTTTGACCCGTACTTCCATCTAGCACCAACATTACTTCGTGAGGTGCCTCTGGGATGAATCGCTTGATCACATTTTTGATTTTTGTAAGCTCATTCATCAAATTCACTTTTGTATGCAAACGACCAGCTGTATCGATGATGACCACATCCGCATTGTTTTCAGCTCCATATTTTGCAGCTTCAAATGCGACAGATGCTGGATCTACATTCATCCCTTTAGCAATGACTGTAACACCTATTCGCTCTCCCCAAAGTTTGAGTTGATCCACAGCAGCGGCGCGGAAAGTATCAGCTGCTCCTAAGACTACATGGTTGCCAAGCGCTTTGAGTTGAGCGGCGAGTTTGCCAATAGTCGTAGTTTTACCAACGCCATTTACTCCAACTACTAGTAAGACATATGGCCCATCTACTTTGGGTAGCGCAAAACTTGTGACATTAGTAGTGTTGTTCTCCGAAAGTAGCCCTGCAATTTCCTCACGTAAAATTTTGTTGAGTTCTGAAGCATTGAGGTATTTGTCTCTAGCTACACGCGCTTCGATACGTCTGATAATTTTGATCGTAGTATCCACTCCTACATCAGATGTGACTAAAATCTCCTCAAGCTCATCCAGCACCTCTTCATCGACAGTAGTTTTCCCGACTACCGCTTTCCCTAGCTTATTGAAAAAATTCTCTTTCGTCTTCTCTAGACCTTTGTCTAATGACTCTTTCTTTTCTTTGGAAAAAAAATCCTTCAGTCCCATAATATTTCTTGAAATGCCTACAAACAAAAAAAGTCCCTCGCTGAGGGACTCTAAATTTAGATTTTAAACACGTATTAGTTCTTCTTAGCTAAAACGTTTTGTACCTCTGATTCCGGAACCATCTCTTCTTTGTAAGTATAGTTTCCGCTTTCAGATTTGATAGCTCTTATCACCTTCGCGAATTTTGCTCCGCCGGGTTGTTTCAGGGTTGCAACTACTTTCTTCGCCATGGTTTACTTGATTTCTTTGTGGATAGTATTCTTTCTCATAATAGGATTGTACTTCTTAAGCTGAATACGCTCAGGAGTGTTTTTCCTATTTTTGGTAGTGATATATCGAGAAGTCCCCGCAAGACCACTTTGCTTGTGCTCTGTGCATTCGAGGATTACTTGGATTCTATTACCTTTCTTTGCCATTTTCTTGCCTGATTATTAAAAGGAGTGCAAATATAAAAGAAATTCTTAAACCAAGAAGACT
This sequence comes from Marinoscillum sp., assembly GCA_047633875.1. Classification (GTDB taxonomy): domain Bacteria; phylum Bacteroidota; class Bacteroidia; order Cytophagales; family Cyclobacteriaceae; genus Marinoscillum. The sequence goes on from JBLIFO010000151.1 coordinate 4,905, forward strand.
AGAGTGCATTCTTAACTACTTTTCTTTTGAATATGATGCTATTTCTTCAGGTTCAGATCATTTTGCCTCTTAATTCCATAGCTGAAGTGAATGAATTACATCAAATTGCACAGTTACTCGGGAATAAGCTAAATTAAAATTATGCTTGCAAAAACTTATGGAAGTGCCGTTTATGGAGTCAATGCTTACACGATTACTATTGAAGTAAACGTAGGACAGGGAATCAAATTCTTTATGGTGGGTCTCCCAGACTCAGCTGTAAAAGAAAGTGAACAACGTGTAGAATCTGCGATAAAATTCCATGGTTTTAAAATGCCTCGGCAGAAAGTGGTGGTGAATCTTGCTCCTGCAGATATTAAAAAAGAAGGTTCTTCCTATGATTTACCTATTGCGCTTGGGATTCTCCAAGCATCAGAGCAAGTCGATTTTCCTGATTTGGAAACTTATGTGATCATGGGTGAGCTTTCCTTGGATGGCATACTTCGCCCTATCAAAGGCGCATTGCCTATAGCCATAGAAGCCCGAAAAAAGGGTTTCAAAGGATTTATACTTCCAAAAGAAAATGCCATAGAAGCAGCTATTGTAGATGATCTGAAAGTAATCGGGGTTGAAACCATATTGGAAGCTATCAATCATTTGAATGGAAAAGCGCCGATAGCGCCAGTGGAATATGACACCCGTGATATGTTTTTCTATGATTTGGACAACATAGAGGCGGATTTTGCAGATGTGCAAGGGCAGGAAAATATAAAACGTGCTTTGGAAATAGCCGCGGCAGGTGGTCACAATGTGATCATGATAGGCCCTCCAGGAGCCGGGAAAACCATGCTCGCCAAACGACTTTCGAGTATTCTGCCTCCTCTCAGCTTGCACGAAGCACTAGAAACCACAAAGATTCACTCAGTTGCAGGTAAGCTTGGTCAAAATGGTAAACTCATCGCAACAAGGCCATTCAGAAGTCCTCATCACACTATTTCGGATGTTGCCCTTGTTGGTGGCGGAGGAATTCCCCAGCCAGGAGAAATCTCTCTTGCTAATAATGGGGTTTTGTTTCTCGACGAGCTTCCAGAGTTCAAACGAGCTGTACTCGAAGTAATGCGTCAACCCCTTGAAGATCGACAAATAACGATTTCTCGCGCCAAGGTTTCTATAGACTATCCTGCCAACTTCATGTTAATCGCTAGTATGAACCCCTGTCCGTGTGGTTACTACAATCATCCTGAAAAAGAATGCGTCTGTGGACCTGGTGTAGTACAGCGTTACCTCAATAAAGTGAGCGGGCCTTTGCTCGACCGAATAGATCTACACGTGGAAGTCACTCCAGTTTCTTTCGATCAGATGACGGCTGACCGAAAAGCAGAATCTAGTCTTGAAATTCGCTCACGCGTGATAAAAGCACGCGATATTCAGAAAGCACGCTTCAAAGAAACCCCTGAAGTGTTCAACAATGCAATGATGGGCTCTGCAAAGACAAAGGAAATTTGCAAAATAAATACTGCTGGAAAAACCCTACTAAAAACGGCTATGGAAAAGTTAGGCCTATCAGCCAGAGCGTATGATCGCATCCTCAAGGTTTCTCGAACGATTGCCGATTTGGCTGAAAGCGAGGAAATCAAAATCGAGCACATAGCTGAAGCTATTCAGTACAGAAGCCTTGATAGAGAGGGTTGGGCGGGTTAGATTAAGCAGTTGCCTGTTCTCTTGACTCACCTAAGAGAGCTCCTTTATAAAAATACCAATAGGCAGCTAGCATAAGGAAATGTGCGATATCATCCCTATTGAACCATGCTGGGTGAATATCAATCCCACCAATTTTCACAGGAGCCATCAAAAACAATATTACCGCTCCAATAATAAAATTTTTATACCCTTCCTTGCCGGCTTTCCTTCGAGAATATGCGATTATGATTATAAAGAGGAATTTGATCGCTATCTGAACCATTACCCACTTAAAGTCAAAGTCGAAAAGTAACATAACGAAAGAAGCGAAAACTGCGCTTCGTATAAAGGCCAAAAGCGTACGCTTCTTGCCTTCCTCTTCGATATCACTTATCATGGCTATCTCCGCACAAGCCGCAGCTAGTATCCCGAGCGACCAATTCGGGATTTTGCCCATCATACCTGTGTAATTGAAAATCAAGTGCGAAAATCCACCAAAAACAAACGATAAGGAGGAAAGCAGAAAATAATAAGACCAATATTGAT
>JBLIFO010000152.1:0-7105 GCA_047633875.1 Marinoscillum sp.
AATTGAGTCTATCAAGGGCAAATATCAAGCTGCGAAAAAGGATCAAGAGTTAGCTGAAACAACTTTGAGGCTCAAAGACGCTGATTTTGAATTACGAAGACAGAGCATCGTTCAAATAGCACTAATACTAGTTTTGTAGCTTACAGTTATCATACTTTTTTTAATCTACAGAGGATTTCGAATGCGCCAAAAGGCAAACGTAATGTTGGTTGCTAAAAATGCAGAAATCAAGAAGCACGTTACGCAAGTTGAACATTTGAATCAAACAAAGGATAGATGGTTTATCAATGTGGCACATGAACTTCGCACACCGCTAACACTAATAAAAGGGCCATTGAGTAGAGTTCTTTCCCAATTTGAGATACAGCCAGAAGTCAAGTCAGATTTAGAATTGGTCAACAAAAATGCCATTAGCCTTAGCAACTTGGTAAATGAGATTTTGGACCTTTCGAGAATGGAAGAGGGAAATGTAATGTTGAAAGAGACTGAATTTGACCTTTGCGAGACATTAGACCAGATTGTCCAATCCTTCAAGTCCAAAGCACTTCATCAGGGCCTGCACCTTAGTTTTATTTGTGATTTGAATATTAAAATAAGAGCCGATAAAGACAAGTTCGCCAAAGTATTAAGCAATCTTATCGGTAATGCCTTGAAGTTTACGCAACCGGGCGGTTCAGTGATTGTAAGCACTTCCATCAAGAGTCATCTAGAAGTGAAAGTGAAGGATACTGGGATTGGCGTCAAGGAAGCAGATATACCTTTTGTCTTTGATCGATATTATCAAGCTTCCAATGGAGATGCTCAGATGCAAGGAGGTACAGGGATAGGACTTTCATTGAGCAAAGAGATTGCTTTACTTCATGGTGGGGATTTGAAGGTGAAAAGTCGAAATGGTAAAGGGAGCTCCTTTATGTTTGAGCTACCAATGTCAAGAATTGTATCTTAAAGAGAAGCTTTCTTGCCAAGTTTTTCAGTGACTTCTTTTCGATAGCTCCGGCTAATTGGAATTTGAGATTTTCCAATTGATATCAATTCGCTGTTATATAAATCAATTCGCTCTGTGTTGACAATGAAGGATCTGTGTACTCGCAGGAAGTTACTCGGCAACCTTTTATCCAATCCACTGATTTTTTCTTTTGTAATCAACGTCTCAGTAGAGCTGTAGACTTTCAAATAATCTGCGAGACTTTCAATGTAGAGTATCTGATCGATAGCCAGCGGAACTTGTTTTCTGTCCACTCTAAAAATGATGTGGGTTTGTGACTCGCGCGTTTGCTTCTCCTCCAGACTTTTTATGATGATTTCCTTGCTTTGGTATTTTTTAATTAAAGTCATAAAGCCATGTACAAAAACTATCAAATACAAGGAGCTAGTGAGCAAAGTAAGGTTGGTGGTATATGGATTCAGGTCTGCGTAATTATAGTTAGCCAATACAATCAAGGAAATCGTAAGGACTAGCATTTCGAAATAGAGGGAGAAAATAATAAGATAAAGAAGGTAAAGACCGAATAGGAAGCGCCGCCCTGTCAATAAATACCTAGGGACGAGATAATGATTGAAAATCACAGAAGTACCAATAGCTACGGGCAGGAGAAAAGAAACAAAGTAGAAGGACTCTGTGTAGCGACCGTTTATCTGTCCGAAGATCACAATTAAGATGGTTGCTATTAATGTCCAAAAGATGACTTGTTGCTTCATGTTACTCAAGATGTTGAAGTGAAATTCGCGAAAATTTCCCGATTGTGATCGTTTTGTCGATGAATGACAGGTTTAGCTACGGATTCTACCTTGACCGTAGGTAGTATGTCCACCTAGCTTAGCAGGAGTTATTTGTTTCACTTAAATTGAAAAATCATGTTTGAATTATTTGTAATGGGTGGCCCACTTTTCATGGGTCTTATCACGGTTATTTTTCTGGTAGCACTTATAGTGGCAGTTCGAAGCACTATAAAGATTTTCGGTAGCCGAGATCTACAAGGAGCAGAGGCGAGTCTCGAAATGGTGAGGTCTATTGGGTTGTTAGCCTTAGTGATAGGTGTTTTGGGCCAGTTCATAGGTCTTTTTGGAGCTTTCCAAGCCATTGAGCAATTCAATGGACCAATCTCTCCTGCAATATTAGCTGGAGGCCTGAAGGTTTCATCTATCACTACCATTTATGGATTGCTATGTTACAGCATTAGTTTGCTGATCTCCTTACTCCTTAGGAGTAAGTTAAGTGCTTGATTTTAAGAGCAATTTGAAGCGGTTTGGCTAAGCCAAACCGCTATTCATCGATTATAATGGCATTTAGAAGTGATTACTCGATCAGGATATTAAATTTGTCGCGTGTAACCAAACAAGCGTCATGAAAAAGCTGACATTAATCCTGATATTGATTTTCGCCACTTTGCTTTCAAAAGCACAGTTCTTTTCGGGTAATTATCACAGTGAACCTGCAATGACTGAATTTAATCACCTCAAAATTCACCACCATCATTCACCTCACCATAAGTATGAAGGAGATCTTACCGTGGTGGCCTATGGTCAAAACTCTGAACTTTGGGAGATGAAAGCCAATATGATTACTGGTGAAAAGGCAGATTATTTCATTCTTAATTTCGCTGATAGCCTTGAAATCCAGACTGTATATGAGTTTAAAGTAGCACTTGATGGAATAGAAGAAGATTTCATTCTCATGGGTTATGAAAATGAAGATGGTCATGGCAGATTTCTCGCTATAGAAGAAGTTTTTTCAGACGAAACTGAAGAGAAGATGCTTGAATTAAAATCTTTTCAGCTAATTAAAAAACACTGATCACCACTTGATAGCGACTTTACCGATGGACTGGCGACTTTCTAAATATTCGTGGGCCTCAGCAAGTTCTGTGTATTTAAATTCCTTTCCAACTGTAGGCTCAATAGCTCCGCTTTCTGACATTGCCACCACAGCTTTGAGTGCCCGCTGAAAGGCTACAGGTTTGAAATCAGCGATTCGCAGCATATTGATACCCACCATGGATTTACTGGACGATACAAACTTGATTGGGCTCCAAAAACCGAATCCAAATAATAATTTGATGATTTTGAATGGATTGCCTCTTGCTTCTGTGAGCTTCGATGCACCGTAGATGACCACTGTCCCACCAGCATTCAATAATCTGAAATCTTTCTTCACATAGTCTCCCCCAACAGGGTTGAAAGTTGCATCTAGTTTTTTTCCAAATCCTAGTCCTTTGATTTCAGCTTCATAGTCTTTAGAGCGGTAGTTGATGGGGTAGTCTACACCTATACTTTTCAGGTAGCTCAGCTTTTCTTCAGAGCCAGCTGTTCCAAATACTACACATCCTTTGTTTTTCAGCATTTGCACCAAAGCTGTCCCCACTCCACCTGCCGCTGCATGTACCAGTGCATGATCTCCTTCATAGAGATGTACTGTTTCTTCTAGCGCAAAGTATGCCGTGATATATTGTGTGGCGAGCGCGGTTGCTTCGCCTACGCTTAGTGAATCAGCTATTTTCACAATTGCTTCAGTTGGACTTACCACGGTATCTGCATACCCACCAAACCTAGTGAATGCAAGCACTCGGTCACCCACCGCAAATTCTTTTACTTCACTTCCAACAGCTGAAATCCTTCCAACGTTTTCATAGCCAATCACGGCGGGCAATGGCGGGCAATCTTTATAAATGCCAAGACGTGCCATAACATCGGCAAAGTTGAGCCCGAAGCCTTCAGATCTTATCAAAACATCAGTTGGGCCCATTCTTGGATCAGGCTGTTGTTGTAGTTCGAAAGCAGTAGATGCTTTGCCGTTTTTTACAAGGGTTAGGGTGCGCATAGTTTTAGGTTTATTTAGTTTGGTTGAAATAGGCTGCCATTTGTTGATCTACTTTTTCCTTCTCAGGATATTCGGGTGATAAGCTTGGCTTACCTGGAAAATTTTCCATGTGCAAAGTTTGCGTAGGGAAAGCAAAATGTACGCCCAGAGATCTACCCAGCTTCATTACTTCCATGAGGATCTCATGCCGAGCTTTGAGCTCTGCTGGCCAATCTGGTACTTTGAAAAAGATATAGAACATGATATTGAGTGAGAAGCTCGCCATTTCATTGAAGTAGATATGGTAATAATCCTTTCGGGTATCGGGGTGATTTTCCACTATTTTCCTCAATCCAACTATAAATGTTTCGAGCAGCTCGGCAGGAGTGTCATAAGTCACAGCTATCTGCGTATAGAAGCGACGATACTCACGCATACCATGGTTGTCGATGGTGCTATCAGCCAGTTTGCCATTAGGCACATACATCAGTGAATTCCGAAAGGTGCGCACACGAGATGAACGAAAACCAACTTCCTCTACGCTTCCATCTATTTCGCCAGAGGTGATCCAATCTCCGATCTGAAATGGCTTGTCTATAAAGATCATCAAAGAGCCAAAGAAGTTTTTGATAGTGTCTTGAGCTGCTAATGCAAAGGCTAAACCACCTATAGAAAGTCCAGTAAGTAAAGGGATGATAGGGATGTCAAGATTTTGCAGGATGAAAAGCGTACCAATACTCACCACAAAAGTTTTTAGTGTCTTTCGCACAAGTGGGACTAGTTGATCGTCAAGTGTGCTTTGTGTTTTTGTGGCAAGATGTTCCAGGTACATCGAAAGTACATCCACCAATCGATAGAACACGATGGTAGCGAACAGTGGGAGCAGTGTTTTCAGCGAAATCATGATCCAGTGTGAAGCATCCGCAGGAAGTTGCAATACTGGAAGAAGTACGCTGAGAAGCAGTATCACTGCAAAAATACTGATTGGCTTGGCTACAGGTAAAAGGAAATGATCAGCTAGCTTTTCATAACCCGCTTGCAAAAGAAATCGGGCAAGTAGCTGCTCAATGATAAAACTCAAAACTTTATGAATCAAAATGCTAACGAGCGATAGGATCAAAATACCAAGGTATTGGTAGAGATACATACCCAACACTTTACGAGTACCCATTTGGGGAAGCAATTCGAGGAGCTTATCCGTACCATATGGAAAGACTTCTTCATGGATGGCTTCAAGAGAATTTATCGAATAAACACTAAACTTCCACTGACCATCAGTCTTATCTAGATAGATATCTGGTCTCGTGCCTGTTATATGATATCGCTGTGCATTTTTGGTGCTGTCATAGTATTGTGGATCTTCGGATATTTGATCCAGTGCTATCACTAGCCCTTCACCATCCCAAATTTGCTTAAGCCAAATCGCTGAAGTAATAGCTTGCTCTTCGGTAATTCCTGATCGTAAAAATGGTTTTGCAGCAAGCGATTCATCGTAACTGTCATCCTGCAGAAAATAAAGATGAGTTCGGATAGCGTCTTGAGGAGTGGATAAATCTACACGGGTACTGTCTTGAGCAGTGAGTCCATAAAAAATAGAAATTAAACAGATCCAGATAAAGTATTTTCTCATTCTTAGTTGTTTTCAAAAACAAAGTTAAGGGTTATTCCTTTTAACTTTGGAAGCAATAAAAACCTAAAAATTCTCAATGAATAACCCTTTTCTCTCACCGTATACAACCCCATTTGGTGTTCATCCTTTTGATAAAATCAATATAGAGCATTTCCTCCCTGCTTTAGATGCAGCTATGAAAGAGGGTAGGGAAGAGATCCTGAATATCGCTGAAAATAGTGAGCCGCCTACGTTTGCAAATACCATCGAGGCAATGGATTTGGCCGGTGAACTTCTCGGAAAAGTAACTTCAGTGCTTTTCAACTTAAACTCTGCAGAAACAAATGACTCATTGCAGGCGGTTACACGTGATGCTTCCCCTTTACTTTCTGAGTTTGACAATGAGGTGAAGCAAAACGAGAAGCTTTGGTCTAGAATCAAGCAAGTATATCTCAGTAATGAGGCTGCGGGATTGGATGGAGAGCAAAGAATGCTTTTAGAAAAAACCTACAAAGGGTTTGTAAGAAGCGGCGCTAATCTGAAAGGGGAAGACAAGGAGCGATTTAAAGATATCTCTATTGAGTTGGCGAGATTATCTCTAGATTTTGGTGAAAACCTATTGGCTGAGACCAATGATTATATAAAAATTTTAGATGATGAATCTCAATTGGATGGACTTCCAAAAGATGTAATTTCTAGAGCTAAGAAAACTGCGAAGGACAAAGGCCATGAAGGAAAATGGGCTTTTACACTGCAATCACCTAGCTATATGCCAGTAATGGAATATGCATCTAATCGCTCATTGCGTGAGGAGCTCTACAAAGCTTATATGTGCAAGGCATTTAAAGGAAATAATCGTGACAACCAGGCAATAGTGAAGGACTTGGCTCGATTACGTGCTGAGCTTGCAGATTTGCTTGGATATAAGACCTATGCGACTTATGTGCTGGAAGAGCGCATGGCACAGGCTCCGGAGAAGGTTGAGGAGTTTTTGCAGGACTTGATGCAGCGTGCTTTGCCAAAGGCTAAAGATGAAGTAGCCGAGATAAAGGAATTTATGAAAGAACTTGGCGCTGCACATGAACTCGAACGCTGGGACTGGGCATATTATTCTGAAAAGTTGAGAAAGAAGAAATATGATTTGGACGATGAATTGACCAAGCCATATTTCAAACTCGAAAATGTAATCTCAGGTGTATTTCAAACAGCTGAGAAGTTGTTTGGATTAACTTTTGAAGAAAATAAGAGTATTCCTGTCTATCATGAGGAAGTGCTCACTTATGAGGTGAAAGATGAAAGTGGGGAAGTATTTGCGATTTTTTATGCTGATTATTTTCCGCGAGATGGAAAACGTGGGGGTGCATGGATGACTTCCTACCGCGATGAGAAAAAGGATGATACTGGAAGAGTCATTCCTCATATCAGTATCGTTTGCAATTTCACACCGTCTACTGAAGATTCTCCTTCACTTTTGCAATTTGATGAGGTTAGCACCTTATTTCATGAGTTTGGACATGCCTTACATGGTATGCTAGCCAATACTAAATATGCTAGCCTTTCTGGTACACATGTATTTTGGGATTTTGTGGAGTTACCATCTCAGATTTTGGAAAACTGGTGTTACGAAAAGGAATGTCTTGATCTCTTTGCACATCATTATGAGACAGGCGAATTGATACCTGCCGAATACATAGAACGAT
>JBLIFO010000153.1:0-7103 GCA_047633875.1 Marinoscillum sp.
TTGCAGGGTCTGAGACACGACACCCCGCTGATCGAATATTTCCCCGTTACCTGAAGAGGAAGCATTGCCCCAGCTTCTCGCTAGGTTGGTTTTAGAGTATATCTTCAAATTTTTACCAGCATTTCTAGATGCATTGATTGAGAAAGTTGCTCTATTGAAATCAGAGTTGAGAATCACTCCTTGGTTATTCAAAATACCAAGACTTATTGCAACTGACCCATCTGGAGATCCACCCCTATAAGAAAGGTTTACAGCGTTGGAATACGCTTTGCGATAAGTGAGGTCTTGCCAGTCACTATTGATTCCTGAAGTGGTCCTATATGGCAGCTCAAAGGTTGCCAGCGCTGGGAAATTTGCCTCGTTTAGCTCCTGTGATCCATCATATACAATGCCTCCCGCTGTATTTGGATCGGTGATGTTTGAGTATAATTGATTGAGCGCTCTCTGGTTCATGTAATTTTCAAACTCTGGTCCATTTAGCACATCCAATTTATTATTCACCTCACTCAGTGTTTGATCTATGACGATATCAAATGCGTTACTACCCCCTTGTTTCCCTGCTGTCTTTGTGGTGATAATTACCACGCCATTCGCACCTCTAGCTCCATAGAGCGCTGTGGCCGCAGCATCTTTCATGATCTCCACTTTTTCAATATCATTGGGATTGAGGAAGCTCAATGAGCTTTGGGACTGACCTCCACCGGCATTTCCTTGGGCATCTTCTATCGGGTTGATCGGAATTCCATCCACTACGTAAAGCGGCTGTGTTCCACCAAGAATGGAATTTGTTCCTCTGATGGCGATACCAATTCCCCCGCCTGGCTCGGCACTTTGACTTACCACTACTCCAGCCACTTGTCCTTGAAGAATATTCTCAATGGAGTTGCCACGAACGCGCGAGATTTTCTCCGAATCCACTTGAGCGGTGGCGCTAGTAAGCGACTCTTTTTCAACATCAAAGTATCCTTGGGAAACAACCACTACCTCTTCTAGTTGCTCGGTGTTGTCTTCCAAATCGACCGTGATTACATCTATAGTGACTTTAACTTCTTTCGTTTCAAATCCAATAAATGAAAAGACCAAGACATCTCCTTTGTTTGCCTCAATTGTGAACTTACCATCTATATCAGTAATTACTCCATTGTCAGTTCCTTTCACCTGAACAGTAGCGCCGGGTAAGGTTTCATTCAAGCTTTTAGAACTTACTGTACCAGTCACTTTCATACTTTGACCTAAAAGCACCAAAGGAGAAAATATGATTAAGAATAAAATATACCTCATGTCTATTGGATTGGTTAGTGTGTGTTTGTAGTGACTAGATTATCAGTTTTCAGTGCCTCAAACTGTAGGGCTTGTTTTTGAAATTCAGTCGGGGTTGGCATTACGTTATTTAGCTCTAAATAATCTTTTAAATACTGTCTTGACTGATCATAAAAGTCATGGTGCGTATGCCAAACTTTTTGTTTTTTGCCAGCATCATCGATTAACCAATAACCAACCTGCTCTTCAGTTTTTGGGTTGATCTCATTGTTGTACATTTCCCAGTAAAGGATAAAGGGTGTTCCCCATTCTAATCCAGTTTTGATCGTCCAAATCGATCGTTGGTTTTGTTCGTCTTCACTATACTTATTAGCTGGACTTCCATATTCTCCGATCCAAACCCTTTTGCCTTCTGGCAAATTGTCTTTCGGCTTCAATTGTGATTCGATGAAGGTAAGAGCTCGCTTCAAGTTCTTGTTCAATGCCTCTTCTGTAGTATAAGGATTGGTAGCATCATAAGAAGAATAAGACACAAAATCAGGATTGACTTCACTTACTATACCATTGGTGACTGTAATTCTAGTCGGATCATCCATCGGGATAGACACAAGATTCACTTCAATGTAGTTATACACTTCTACTCCTTGATGTGGAGTATCTCTTTTAGCATCATCGATCGCTTGTTGCCTTACTTTCTCCCATTCAATCATTCCTTGGAGTGTTTCCTTATTTACTAGTTTGGTACGATCATAATCATGTCTCAAGTGCCAATCTCCCTCCCAGTGTCCTAAATAGAATTTCTTACCTGAGCCGGAGTATTCGGTGAGGAGATGGCTGGCAAAATCATACATTTCTTGATAAAGTGCTTCTTTGTATTCTAAAGGATAACCTCCTATGAATTTAATTTGAGCAGCGTCATTTTTTTGTCCTTCAGGCTCAGGTGTATATTGGGTGAATCCATATGCCCATATGTGATAGTAGGTGAAATCCATGTCTAGTACATGCTTCATGGAAGGTTCTAATGTGGCCAAGTCTCTAAGAGACTTGATATCATCGTTTTTTGGGAGATCATAGTTCTCCGTACAATATCTCGGGTGCATGGAGAATTTCAGTAAGTTCGAACCCATAGATTGGATTTGTTCAGCTGTCTCCACTAGCATGGTCTTGTTGGTGAATTTGTACTTAGCTCCTACAGTCTGGGTGCCAATCACGAAATTGAAGTCGTCAATTTCTTCTTCCATTTTTGAAGAATCCTTGGTGTATGCGGTGATGGCCATGATGAGTCCTGTCACGGCTATTACCGACATCACCGACCTGAAGATAATTTTAGACTGTTTCATAACCCTAAAATTGGGGTTATTAGACTTTCAGTGAGTTTAAATACTGATCGAAAGCGTATGTATTTGGGTCAGAAAGTGTATTTACACCTTGTAGGTAGCCTGAAATTCGCTTGGAGTCTTTTTAAAGTGCTTTTTGAAGAGTGTGCTAAAATATTTTGGATCATTAAAACCACACTTATAGGCAACATCATCAATTCGCACGTTTGGATCATCTTTTAGTAGCTGCTTTGCTTTGTTCAGTTTGATCTCTTGTATCAAATCTGACGGTGACATACCTGAAATAGATTTCATCTTTCTAAAAAGATTGGACCTACTGAGTCCTACTTCATCGCATAGATCATCAATAGAAAACTCCTGATTTGTCATGTTGGCATTTATAATATCTATTATGTTGGACAAAAAGCTTTCTTCGGGATTTTTGACAATTGACTTCTGACTTTTTTCGTTGATTTCTTTATCTAGCTGGCTTCTCTTGAGTAGATTTTTTACTGCCAGCCTGAGCACCTCTATATCAAATGGTTTCTCTAAGTAATAATCTGCTCCCACCTCCAAGCCAGCAATCTTATCATCCATTCCCGTGAGGGCTGTCAAAATCATAACTGGTATGCTCGACGTTTTTTTATCATTCTTCACTACATGGCAAATTTCCTTGCCATTCATACCCGGCAGCATGACATCTGTTATAACTAGGTCTGGAAGCATTTCAAATAATTGATATAACCCATCCTTACCATCATTTGCTGTGACCACAAAGTAATCTTCTGATAACGATTTCTCTATGTACCGAAGGATATCTTCATTGTCCTCAATGACCAGAATAGATTTTCTTGATTTGATATTAGTTTCTGTGATGCGGTTGATCCGACTAGCTGACTCTGAAGTTTTAATGTCGGACGGGTTGAAGTGAGACCTTCCTTTCAAAAGCTTCAACATAAAAGTAGAGCCCACATTTTCCTCTGATTCTACAGTGAGAAACCCTTTATGCAATTCCGCAATCCTCTTGGACAACATCAAACCTATCCCGGTACCTCTTATATTTTGTTCGAAAGCATTGTCTGCCCGATGAAAACGTGTAAATATTTTATCTATCTGTCCCTTGGGTATCCCAAAACCTGTATCTCTAAATTTAACCACTACAGTGCCTGAGTCTTCAGACATACTGATGGCGAAAAGGCCACGTTCATGATTGTACTTGATTGCATTGGAGATGAGGTTTGTAAATACTCTACCCAGTTGGGCTTTATCTCCCCATATCATTTTGCCTTCCGGAAGATTCAACTCTACGGCAAGTGATTTTTGATCAGATAATGGTTTGAAATCGTCTATGGTTTGATGCAAAAGAGCAATTATATCAAATTCTGATACAAACACGCGAAGCATGTTTCGCTCTGATTTCTGAAAATCTAACAGTTCAGTCACATACTCATTGAGGTTGCTGGTATATCTTTTAATGATTTGAACCGAGTCTTCGATATTATCATTCTTCAGAAGCTGATCTGAGGCCAATCTTATTAATGAAACCGGAGTGCGTATATCATGTGCAACGTCAATGAAAAACTTGATCTTCTCGTCGTTGAGTTTTCTTTCTTGACGGGCACGATTGATAACGATAAGTATGTAAATAAACAGAGCTAGAAACCCAACATATAGCACAAAAGCCCACCACTGAAGCCAATACGGGTTTTTTATACTAATGACCTTAATAAGCGAATTTGAAGATCTGACTCCATCAGCATTCAAAACCGAAGCTCTCAGTGTGAAATTACCTGGTGGAAGATTACGATAGATGATCGCTGACTTGTTATCTCTCTGGTTCACTTCCTTATCCCAACCCTCAAGCTGCCATTGTAGTCGAAAATCTTTGTTTCCATGAAATTTGATAAAATCAATGTCGAATTCAAGGGTGTTTTCATTGTAGTCGAGCGCTAATTGATCTATATAGTTGAGATTGGTAAGAGACTCGCTTTCATGCGCAGACCCATTAATGAGAAAATTAGAGAAGTGAATCTTAGGCTCCTTTTTATCTTTATAAATCCATTTTGGATCTAAAATCACAGCTCCATTTGGACCCCCGAAAGCAAGCCTCTGATCCAAGAGCTTACTTCTAGCACCAAACCCAAACTCATTGGTGAATTGTCCGTCCTCAGTAGTGTAACTTCTATACCAAGTATCACCTGTGGAGTATTTAAATAGACCTTTTTCTGCGCCTATCCACAACTCACCATTACCCTGATGGATTATGGAATAAACTGCTCCACTAGCCGAACTAAAGTCATTGATAGGAAATGCTTCTCCCGTGTTATAGTTCAGTTTGATCAATCCATTGTCATTGCCAACCCACAAAAAATCTTTCTCAGAATCATAATAAAGCGAATAAATATTGCCTAAAGGCCAGGAGTTCCTTGTGTATTTTCTCAATTCATTGGTCTTGATATCTATGATGTACACACCTTCCACACTACCTACGATCAACTGGTGTTTGTTCTTCCAAGCAAAAGTTTTGGCTTGACCAGCCACGTAAGACCCAACAATAGAATCTTCGACGATACGATAAACAGGACCGTCTATTCCTCCCACCCACAAGTTGCTATCCGTTTGAAATAAGGAGTAAACTCTCTTAAGCTTTATTTCTGAGTTAAACTTGGAAAAAATGGATGTTTTAGGATTAAGTCTAAGAAGTCCTTCTCCATATGTACCTAAAAGAAGGTCTCCTTGGTAACTTGTAATGGTCAAAATAGGGACTGAATTATAGTTACCAAGACGACTATAATTCGTCCAAGAGCCATCTTTGGATCTTTTGCTTAAGCCCTGCTCTGTTCCAAACCATATATTTTCCTTGTCATCTTGATGAATTGCTCTTATGATATTGTTTTCAATAGAGTTATCATCATCAGAGGACCTAACGATTCTTTCAAACTGAGAGGTTCGCTCATACAATAAGTTAAGACCTATCTCGCCAATACCAAGCCATACCACTCCATCTTCATCACAATAAATAGTATTTATAGAGTTTTGAGAAATAGTATTTTCGTCATCTGGATCATGCGCAATCGAAGACACCACATTTCCGAACATATCTAGTATATAAAGACCCCATCTGTCTAATGCAACCAAAACAGATCCATCCTTTTTAAGACATATATCCCGAACAGTGATTTCTTTTTTTTCTAAAAAATCAATGGATTTAGTTTCCCCATTCTGATAGCGAAATAACCCATCCCCATCAGTCCCAATCCACAATACTTGATTCCCATCGCGCTCAAAGTCCAAGATGTCATGATCTGGCAATATTTTTTGTTGGACTTCAATCTTATCATTGTCACTGACAGAAGCTATTAAAAGTCCTTTTGAGCTGGATATGAAAATTCGATCTTCAGCTTTGAGTACTTTCCTGATATAAAGCAAGTCCGGTAATAGTCTTTCGCTTGTTATACCCGATTTGACATCATATAAGAATATTCCCTGAGTGGTACCTATGATGAATTTGGTGTCAGAAAAAATCCCGAATGACAGAAAGCGTTCTCCAGAAAGCTCAAATATTGAAAACCACTGATCCTGTTGGTAATTGTATTCATAGATGGCACCACCTTGAAACAAGGCATATAGTTTGCCCTTGTGCTGCAACAATTTCAGGACACTGGGATCAGAAAAAGTGTCTTGAAGCTGAACGTTGTATTTTTTGAAATTTGATCCAGAATATCTGGTTAGTCCATTGGCGGTAGCTAACCATACATATCCCAATGAATCTGTGGCAATATTGTTTACTCTACCATTTGACAAGCCCTCAGTAACGGCAATTTTTTTTACCAAAAAGTCCGTATTTGCAACTGCATCAATTTGAGTTAGTGATAGCAAGAGCAGAAGAAAACTAGCACGGAGACTTTGATATGGAATATCCATTAATTTATGTCATTGGCTTACAACTTGTCTGAGCCACCAGTCTCTATCACCGTTGTAATTGTATTGTTGTTTGAGCTGTTTGAGTTGTATTCTCAAAGCTGCTTCTAAAGAGTCATATGCTGGGTCATTGATTAGATTGCTCATCTCACCAGGATCATTATTCAAATCGTAAAGCTCGTCTATATCTGAATCAAGGTTATTATCTACCAATTTAAAATCTTTGCTGCGAACAGCCAACATGTCTGGTCCAGCGTAAGGATACGCGTCATCCACGTAATACTCAAAGAGAAATACTTCTCGCCACCCGTCAGAGTTGCCTGAAAATAATGGCTTCATGGATGCACCCTGCATGTATTCAGGTATAGCTTCCCCTGCCATCTCCAACAATGTAGGAGCAAGATCAATATTGAGACAGATCTCATCCACTTTAGTGTCCTTTGGTAGCATCTTAGGGTAACGAATAATCATGGGTATGCGCATGGAGTTTTCATAAGCTATCCTTTTATCCCAATAAGTGTGCTCTCCCATAAAATAGCCATTATCACTACTGAAAATTATCACAGTATTATCCAATTCGCCGAGCTCTTCCAATTTAGCCATCAC
>JBLIFO010000154.1:0-7043 GCA_047633875.1 Marinoscillum sp.
TATTAATTTTATTTCTTATAACGCCTTTATTTAGAATGATTCCAAATAACTCCTCGTATAAAATAGCATGGAACTCAATCCAAATGAAATACATAATTAGATGACTGACTACATTAATCCACTTAATGCTAGCGAGAACAACATCTCAATTAAATTCCTTTTG
This sequence comes from Marinoscillum sp., assembly GCA_047633875.1. Taxonomy (GTDB): domain Bacteria; phylum Bacteroidota; class Bacteroidia; order Cytophagales; family Cyclobacteriaceae; genus Marinoscillum. Next base: position 164 of record JBLIFO010000154.1, read on the forward strand.
AACCGTCAAATGCTCGGACTAGCGGTAGATAGCATCTGCGAAATGATTCTTCTTTTAGTAGGAATTACTAAATCCTCCAGCCTAGGCTAAATCCAGTGGGGTGAATAGAAACCTGTTCTAGATATTTGAAAAGCTGTTGTTCATGACCTTGATGGGTCAAAAAGAAGCCCAAATCAAAAGCAAAAAGGAATGCGCCTTGAAGTACGATGGATTGACCAAAACCTTTGAGTCTATCGGAATTATCTCTCTTGGATCTTTCCATCAGATAAAGTCCCCCAGCCATGTAGCCAATATCCAAACCAGCATTGAAGAGCAGAATCTTTTCCATACTCATTTGTTCGCTGAGCGTTTCGCTCAACGTAAAACCAGAAGGATCACCAGTTAAAGCACCGTAAAATCCAAACCCTGCCAATGCAAAGTTCACAGTGTTCCAATATCCATTCATCTGGTGAAAGTACTTGGTGCTGCCAGTATTACGGCTTGCTAGTATTGGGCTTGATACTAGATTGGCCACAGCCCAACCTCCAAGCACCATCATCCCCGCTTTATTGATATCCAAACGTTCCACATTGAAATCAGTAAGCTCCTGCGCCGATACGAAGAGACAGCAAAAAACAACAAATAAGTAGAGTGAAAATCTTTTGTTATCCATATTATGATTCATATAAAAACTCAAACGCACTATGATAAAAACCACGCGCCTGCATGTGCTGAATGAGCTCATCAAAAAATGGATTGGCACTCAAAGTAGAGGAGTCGCCCACCATTACAAGTAGGTGCCTCGCCCTAGTCATGGCCACATTCATACGGCGAACATCCGCAAGAAAACCAATCTCTCCGTCAGCATTACTCCTTACTAAAGACATCATCATCACATCACGTTCCTGCCCCTGAAAAGCATCTACCGATTGGATGGTAATGTTCTTTGTTATCTCTTCAGAAAGGTTCAGATTGGGCAATTTCCGAGATAGAAACTCAGTCTGCGCTTTATAAGGGGCGATCACTCCATAAGTCAGCTTTTCTGCCACCTCAGGCTCCAACTCTGAAATAATCCTTCCCAATTGGCTAAGTAGTAACTGACCCTCTTCTTCATTGTATCGAGAGAGTGTTTCAGGATTTAGCTTTTCCTCATAGCCACAACCAGCTGTATCTATAAATAAAACAGGCTGTGGAAATAGCTGATGCCTATTGGCAATAAGGTCAGCACTCTTGAGTTTGCCTTCGTAGAATTTCTTGTTGGAAAAACGCATGATTTCATCATGCATGCGGTATTGTGTGTCGAGCATCACATCAGCATCCCAAGTATCTATGGTCCGCTCAAATATGGTCATGCTCAGCCCTGCTTTAGCAGCTTCTTTGCTTTTTACAGTTGGGGGCAGTTGCCAATGATCCCCAGCCATGATCACCCGATCAGATTTCATGATGGGAATCCAGCTTGCTGGCTCCAATGCCTGTGAAGCTTCATCTATAAACAGCGTTTTGAATTGCTTGCGCTGAAGGTAGCTGCTGTTTGCCCCAACCAGAGTACAGGCAATGACCTGTGCTTTGTTTAGTTCATCATAGATCATATGATCCTCAAGCATCTTCGCATCATCTTTCAGATTGCGCGCTTCATCCATGAGCATTCTGCGCTGTTCACGTTCTGCTCTTCCAAAGTTTCGCTTGAACTTCATGCCCATCGTGCGAAACTCCTCAGCTTTACGGCGTAGATCCTTGAGCATCTTCGCATCGTCATGATTGGCAAGGCGGGCATCCACCGTGCATGCTACCACTTCTGCCGTGACACGAGCGGGATGACCAATGCGCAACACACGAATCCCTTGTATTGTAAGCTTCTCCGCCAGCAAATCGACAGCCGCATTACTAGCTGCCGTGACCATCACTTGCTTCTCAGTTGCTACAGTATCTTTGATAGCCTCTACGAGCGTAGTAGTCTTTCCAGTCCCAGGAGGGCCATGCACCAGCGCGACATCTTTGGCCGACCTTATCTTATTAAGTGCATCGTTTTGACTCTCATTGAGATGCGGATGATTGATATTGATCTCTTTACCAAAATAAGGGGCTTCTTTTCCTAAGAAAATATTGATGAGCTGCATCAGTCGACCATCCTTAGCTCCAGAAAGTTTATGCAGCGTTCGCTCCATTTCGTCATAGGTACTCTCATCAAAGAGCAGATCAACACCCAGTCTCCCTTCATCAAGCCAGTCTGGTGGATCGTCTCTGTTGAGCACGATGGTCATATACTTGTCGGAGACTTTGCTAACGATTCCTGAACAACTCAAAGCTCGCTTTGGGTCGTTTAGAAATACACTTACCGATGCTCCGGCCTGAAAATGATGGCGCTTCTCCCTGTTGGTAGTGCGCTCCATCTGCAAAGTCCAGCGCTCGCCTGTACCAATGTATGATCTCTCTACTATGGCAGGATACCAAGTGACTCCATCACGCATACGATCCTCTAAAGATCTGTTGCGAATCTTAGTTTCATATTGCTTCCGATCCTCTATCCGCTCTTGCTTGATCAGATCGAGGAGTCGGAGAAAGTGCTCCGAATGATGCATTTATTTTTTAAGGTATTGCTGAATAGTAGCTTTCAGCACTGTCTTGTCAGCGGAAATTTCTGGATCGCTATAGATTTTGAGCATGAGCTCAAGAAGTACATCTTCCTCATATCCTAGTTTGCTGACCAACTTGGCACAAAAACGAATTTCTTCCTTATAAAGTCGACCATCAATCTTCATCAACTGTACAATGTGATAGATATACTCATAGCGATCATCATCGCCAAGCTGATCAAGATTCTCTATGAGAGAAGGATCCTCAAAACAAGCACTTATCTCTCCAGATGACATGCCGTTAGCCTCACCTATTTGCTTGATAAGATCTATTTCATCTTGTACGATCACACCATCCACTTTGGCTAATTGTACCAAAAGGTTGAGTTGTGTTCGGATCATATTTGACGAGTGAGCGCTGATAATAGGATAAGTTAGGAGATGATTGCAAAAATATTTCTAAACTTAGGTTAAAATAAAGGCGGAACAAAATTTTTTGACCCGTCAACTACGCTTCATGAATTTTCTCGCTCACATATATCTTTCAACTGGGTTGCCAGATGTCACCATTGGAAATGTCATTGGTGACTTTGTAAAAGGAAAATCTTGGGAAAATTATCCAATGGATATTCAGAAAGGAATTCACTTACATCGCGAAATTGATCGCTTTACGGACGTTCACGAGGTTGTCACAAAGACAAAGGAGCGACTAAGACCCAAGTACAGACATTATGCTCCTGTAATAGGTGATGTGTTTTATGACCACTTCTTAGCTAGGAATTGGAATGATTATCATGACAAAACATTGATAGATTTCACTCAAGAATTTTATCAACTTACAAACAGCTATTCGCATATTTTACCTGAAAAGGCCAAGCACATGCTGATTTATATGAAGCGCGACAATTGGCTGCTGAACTACCAGCATATGGAAGGTATAGATCGTGCGCTCACAGGGATGTCTCGGCGAACCCCTTTCAATTCTAAAATGGAAGATGCTTCAGAAGACCTCAAAAACGATTATGAAGCCTATAAAGCAGAGTTTACGTTGTTCTTTCCTGACCTAATTAGCCACTCAAAAGATTATCTTGCGTCATTATGAAAAATCTCGTCTTTATCGGCATTGGTGGTTTTGCCGGAAGCGTACTTAGATATCTAGTAAGCGTCTATTTCTTGAAAGCATTCGGAAACTTGCTTCCATACGGGACTTTAGCAGTAAACCTACTCGGAAGTTTGCTTATTGGATTATTAGCTGGCGCCTTCATCAAGACTGACAACCAACCACTTCAATTTTTACTTATCACTGGCTTTTGTGGTGGGTTCACCACGTTTTCTACGTTTTCCCTTGAAGGACTCAAAATGCTCCGAGATTCACAGTACCTACAGTACAGCTTGTATATTTCAATAAGTGTGATCTTTGGGATTTTACTATGTTTGATTGGTTTTTGGCTCAGCCAAAAGGTCTTCGGATGAAACAATATGCACGTGTCTAAACGTTAGTGAAATGCAGCTCAATTCAGCATGGTTAATTATTACAGCGCACTAGAACTAACGCCATCTGCCTCGCAAGCAGAGATCAAAGCAGCATTTAAGAAACTTGCTGTTAAATACCATCCCGACAAAAATCCGGATAATCCAGAAATGGAAGAGCGCTTCAAGGAGGTTAACCACGCTTATCAGATTCTTTCCAATCCCTACGAAAAAGCTAGATATGACCTGCAATTCACTTTTGGGGAGACTTTCACTACTTCATACTATACAGCTCCAACTCCCAAAACACCACCCCCGACCTATCCACGGTACAGACGACAATATGCAGAGCGAAAGATAGATTGGAAGGAAAACTGGATAGCCACAGGATATGCTTTTGCCTTCACGTTTGTAGTCGCAGCAATCGTGATGACTGGAATTACTATTAAGAATTATATAGACGCCAAGAAGCATGCAGAATTGCTCTTGAATAGACGAACCACTTTCACACAGGCCAAATTAGATTATTCCATTGGTAAAATGGAACTCTCATTAAGTACACTGAATAACCTCGGTGTATTTATGGAAGGAGAGGAAGATATGCTTCAATTCAAAGAAGACGCCTTGAATAAATTGATATTTGATGCACAGCATCATTACAATTTGGGGAAATTTAAAGATGCCATCTTCTATTTTGAATTAATTGAAAACTACGGACCTAATATGCCGCTCATATTCAAACAAAATTTGGCATATGCCTATCGAAAAGTCGGTCAGCCAGGCAAGAGTCTTAAAACACTGACGGAGCTATTATTGCTTGACTATCACAAACTGGAGCTTTCTCTCGAGAAAGCTGAGATTTTCAAATATGATCTCGAGAACTATGAAGAGGCTCAACGATATTATGAACTGGCAAGTGAATTGGCCATTAAAAGGTATATCGCCATGTTTGGTGAAGCATATCCACTCATCATCAATTCCAAAAGCATAGGACCTGAGCATTTCCGGATATATACGGGTTTGGCATCTGTTTACTTACACAATGGGGATTTTGAAAAGACAATAAAAGCCACAAACTGGAACAAAAGAATGTGGCCTGATAGTTTGGAGAATTTTGTGATGGCTCATGAAGCCAACTTAGCCCTAGGTAAAAACAAATTAGCATGTGAAAACTATTGGGAAGCCATTAGCCTTGGTGCAAAAATCAGCAACAAATTGAATTGCCGTTAATTAGTAAACGCTGAGGTTTATGCATCGGCAAAAAGATCGTCCAAAGCTGCGTTCCCTTTAGAAAGATTGGATTCGTAACGCTGACCTGCTAAAAGATGAAAGTCTTCTGCAAGCACAAAATGGTTCTGTGCCTTTTGCATTTTACTATGTGTCTCAGACTTCAAATTCCTTCTTTTAATTGCTTCAATAAATCGCCGGATATCTTCCATACTTTCTAGCAAAAGTGGCGGCACAATTACCAAATTGTTATCATCATCCTTAGCCACCATGGTGAAGTAGCTCGTATTGGTATGCTTCACTGTATGATTTCTTACATTCTCTGCGGTGACCTGAATTCCCACTACGAGTGATGTCTTACCAACATAATTTACAGACGCACGCAGATGCACTAAATCTCCCACTTCCACAGGTGCGAGGAACTCCACTTCATCCACAGATACGGTTACGCAATAAGTGCCTGCATGCTTACTTGAGCAAGCATATGCCGCTTTGTCCATCAGTGATAGTAAAATACCGCCATGGATTTTGCCACCGAAATTTGCATAACTAGGGATCATCAACTCAGTGAGGGTAGTACGAGAAAAATTTATTGATAGTGCTTCCATTTGAATATTACAATTAGCCAACGATATCTCCAGAATTGATCCTGCATTGCTTAATGCGCTTGTTGAGTGTGAGTTTCCAAAATGGTCCTCTCGTAAAGATCAATTTCAAATTCACTAAAAAATTATTTCGTTCCAACTCCTTATCTCCTGGGCTGCCGGGTATTCCAGGCGGCTGGAGCACGTACTCAAAACCCATTTTGCGCGTAGCTTCCACAGCACATGGGTTTCCGTAAAGTATCCCTTGGGACGATTCCTTGTAGATAAATGAAATGTTTTTTCGCTTAGGCTGATTCTTTGCATTATTTGCGTCTTTCTTAAAATTGACGTTCTCTGTTGGAAATTGTGTAGCATAAGAATTATCAATCACATTTTGTGAATAACAGCAGATACCCATTAACAATGAGAAACAAAAAATCGAAATAACATGAATAAGCGTCTTCAAATCAATATTAATTCTTTGGCGAGTGATTGATACTTAAAGATAGTGATCTTAAATATCTTTGAACACCAATCGAATTCATCACTTTATGAAGCGACTCATCAGCTTTTTGCTGCGCAACGTCCCACGAAAATATTTACAACTAGTCAGCCACCATGGCCTACGCGTTGCGGCGCTATTTTATCGTGGAAATAAAGTAGAGTGTCCAGTGTGTCACTCAACCTTCCGGAAATTTCTTCCATACGGTCGCGAGTCACGAGACAATGCACTCTGCCCCAGCTGCTTAGCACTAGAGCGCCATCGACTCATATGGCTATATCTTGAGCGAAAAACAGACTTTTTTACACGCCAAAACAAGATGCTGCATATCGCCCCTGAACTGAGTTTTATGGATCGTTTCGAAAGTCTTCCGAATCTCGATTATATCACAGGTGATATAGAGTCTCCTTTGGCAAAGGTAAAAATGGACATTCATGATATACCTTTTGAGGAAAACACATTTGACGTCATCTTCTGCAATCATGTGCTAGAACATGTGGAAGATGACTTGCTCGCAATGCGTGAAATGTTGAGGGTGCTTAAGC
>JBLIFO010000155.1:0-7009 GCA_047633875.1 Marinoscillum sp.
GGTTTTCACTTCTACTTAATAAATGAATAGACTCAAATCACCATTTTTGACTTTAATTAATTGTCATTTCGATGTGCTTTACGAAGCACTCGTCTTTGGATATTTTGATATCATCAAGAATCAATGTGTCAATAGTGTTGCGCTTCAGTATCTCTCCAACAATCATGATCTTGTAATTGGCATCAACAGAAATAAGACCATTATAAAACACATTGCCTATCGGAATTAAAGAGTCTATTCTATCACAAAAGTTGTTTAAATCCACGTATTTGTGCTTGACACCTTTGATTTCATAATCACCACCTGCATAATACGTAATGTTGCGGTAATCGAAATCCGCGTTATACTCACTTTCAAATATCTTTACATCCCTCGACTGCCAGCTAGCGCTATTGGTAATTACCAATCCAAACCTACCATACTCAGTTTTAAGCTTTATTTCATCTTCCTGATAACAAGACACCAATACTGAAGAAGAAATAATTGCAAACCAAAATATATTTTTCATAATAAATTCTAATTAATTATTTACAATAAGGACAATCCACTACTCCTGGCTCTCTTATTTGGTCATAGATCTGACATGCAGATTGTACCTCTGGGTCATTCAATGGTTTACCATCTAGACATCTTTTTGCCCAAGCTAATTTGCAAAACGTATCCAACTGAATATCTCCTTCTGGTCCTTGATAAGTACTGGTACATGCTCCATTGCCACCAGATCCAGTTCCTGAACCTCCACCATTATCGATTTCTTTAGGTCTGAGATCTCTCCAGTTGCCATTTTTGCCAGGGTATTTCAAGCCCTCTTCCGAATAAAAGTAGCCATTGACCCGATCCAGCTCCGTATATCCCAAATCTAAAGCACTCTTATTTGGCCAAAAAAAGCCTTTCTCATAAGACCTATCAGTATACTTAATAGTAAACTCTGTCTCTTCGGGATAAGAGTCCTGATCCTCAAATAATACTGCCCTGAAATGAATTTCTCCAGCAGGAAAACTTTGGTAATCATAAATCTCAAGTACTCCTTCCTTCCGTTTGCTACATCCTAAAAAACTACTGAGCATAGTAGTAACTAAACATAACAATCCCAATGATTTCATTACAATGTGTTTATCCATATTCCTATACCAATACTGTGAAGTTGGTACGAATGTACTATTTAAAATATGGATTAATTGGTCGCTTTTTACAGTTGGTAAAAATTTATTTTACACGCCTAAAAACGTACAATGAGGTGCGTATGTGCAATATTCATCCCTTAAGGTGTAGCACATATATTCAAGGCCATTTTACAATTGAAATAACATTTTATTACCTTGTGTTAACACAAGGTATAGCATCTCGCATTTTACATACATTCATGCTTCCGCCCCCCTGAGCGTCGGTTCAAATCCTCACGAATGCAAACACAATCGTGCGCCTCTTCAAGTGAACAGAAGGAATTATATGATCACTTCCATTACGACATTTTCAGATGATCTTTTCTTTATTCCCAGCTTTTTCAACGTCGCTTTCGAGACACTTAAGTTCGTCTCACCTCTGGCACCTTGATTGTCGTTAATGGTAAGTTCTATTGATTTACCATTGCATGGATTGGTAATCTTTACAAGTGTGCCCAGCGGTAAATCTTTGTAAGAGCCTACCATGGCTTTTGCTGAATATTTTCCTCCCCTTTCGGTAATTTTCACTGATACTTTGACATCATCCAATGTGGCAATAGCATTGAATAGGGGACTTGTGGTCACAACCTCTTCTGCGAGACCTACTTCTGCCTTGACACTTGCCAATACGAGGGTTGGTGTAGTTTGATGAAATATTCGCGTTCCAAACAAATAGTACTTATTCCAATAATACGGATCATCCAAAGGTGTGATTTTTACACCTTTTGAGGTGGCGTGTAACATTTGGTTGTCCTCAATAACGAACGCAGCGTGAGTAACCAGTTTGGAAGTGTTATAAGTCCTGGTAAAGAAGACCACATCTCCAGGCACCAATTCATTTTTATCTAGAATGATCTGCCCATATCGAGCCAATTCATGGGCGCTGTGTGGTGCCGGCAACCCAAGGTCGCCTATGGTCCGATATATAAGTCCTGAGCAGTCAATCCCCTCTTTGGATGTGCCACCAAATTTATAAGGCGTACCCAGATAGTTTTTGGCTGTTGAAACAAACACGTCACCAGAATGCGGGCCATAATCGAAGAATTGCCCATATCCTCCAGCAATAAATTGCTCTAATCTGGCTAGCGTAATTGAATCATTGCTGTGTTTCTCTTTGAGTTTGCTAATGGCATCCTGAGCTGAAAGCTTTAGACAGAAAACGCTGAATAGGAGTAGGAATAGCAGGCCTTTCATTGGTCTTTTTATCCAAATTTAAAACGCAGGAGTGTAGCTTTCAATACGTGGATCAAGGTATTTTCTCCAATGAGATACAAAACCAGTAGGTACATCTACGAAAACAAACAGGAACACCCCCCCTCTCGTCCCCGCGATTGCATCGCGGATGAATAGAACATAGCATTTGCAATGTGTCACTTAGCATTATTTCACACTTTACCAGCGTGCCGCGCTTCGATAAACTCAGGGTGATATGAGACTCAAGGTGACATGCTTGAGCCTTGGTTCGTGTCCTCACGAATCCTTGAGCCTCGTTTCGTTTCCTCACGAATAGCAACGATAAACAAAACACGGCATTAGAACGTGAAAAAGGAAACAGTATATAGATGTTCGCTGAGCGCTACTTAGCGCCTTTCTTTTTTAGGAGTTTTTTAATCTTTCCTAGCTCTTTTTCCATTTGCTCCATGTGATCGATGAGCTGCTCATGTTCAATATGAACAAATTTCTTAATCTCCTTTTCCTCTTCTTGCAGTCCCTTTAGATGCAACTCATTCATGGTATTGACGACTATGGCTATGAAGATATTGAGTGTGGTATAGGTCGCAATCAAGATGAAAACAACGAAATAAATGGCTGCAAAAGGGGTCTGACTGATAATAGGTCGGGCGATTCCAGATGCCCAACTTTCTAATGTCATAATCTGAAAAAGTGTAAACGTAGTTTTGACCAACGAGCCAAAATAGTCTGGGTTGGTCACGCCAAATAAGCTATTGCCTATTACCGCGAAGATGTAAAAGATAATAACGAGCAACACCGCAATCCATCCGATACTCGGTATAGAATGCAGCAGCGACTCTATGATCAGCTTCAGTTTTGGTATATTCTTGAGCAGCCTAAGCGTACGGAGTATTCGTAGCGCCCGCAATACCGAAAACGCTGCGCCTACACTTGGGATGATAGAGATGACGATCACTGTCGTATCAAACAGATTCCATGCACTTTTGAAAAAATCCAGTCCATAAGCATAGAGTTTCAGTATGATCTCTATGACAAACAAGAGCAGGATGAGTCGGTCAATCTGATCGATATAAAAACCAAAGGCTCCTACAATCTCCGGACTGGTTTCTAAACCAATCAAAACAGAATTGAGTATGATCAAACTCACAACTGTCTTTTGAAACCAGTTAGTTTCTATTACATTCTTTACCTGGGTCTGCGTCATTTATCTGCCTTATTTTCAATCAAAAGTAGGTCGACAAAGTCATAACTTTTTCAAAAAAGCAGATTTCCTCACAACGTACAAGACAACAGGGACCATAGGTAAGAATTTTGAAAATCACGCAGGAGGAAATCCTTTGACCTTTCCTCCTGCGCGGTTGCACGGCTGATTAACAGACCGAAGCAAATTCAATTCGTCACTTGGCATCATTTCACACTTTACCAGCATGCCGCCCTGCGATAAACTCGGGGCTACTCGCAGAGATCCGTAAGATTGAACTTAATCAATCTCAATATCCTCAGCATCACTTTCAAGTAACGCTGAGTATAAAGGATCACTTATAAAAATTACGCTGCTTTCACTTCAGCTATCCACGCATTGATTTTATCTTCCAACACTTTGATCGGCAGACAACCAGATTCTAAGACTTCATTGTGAAAGGCACGAATATCAAATTTGTCGCCTAGCTCTGACACTGCCTTTGCGCGTAATTCACGGATCTTCAGCTGGCCTATTTTATAGCTCAGTGCCTGTCCTGGCCCTGCCATGTAGCGTTCGATCTCCGCAATGATGCTCTCTTCAGATTCAGCTTCATTTTCAAGGGAAAACTGTATGGCTTGCTCACGGGTCCAGCCCTGTGTGTGCATACCTGCATCTACTACCAACCGAATGGCTCTATGCATTTCAGCACTCAGCATACCAAAATACTGATACGGATCTTCGTACAAACCGAGTTCCGAGCCTAGCGATTCTGTGTAGAGCGCCCAACCTTCGCCATACGCGCTGTACCATAAAGTCTTGCGAAATTCCGGGAGGTCTTGATTCTCTTGCTGAAGTGAAATTTGGTAATGATGGCCTGGGATAGCCTCATGCAAAAACAGGTCTTCATCAGAATACACATTGTATGATTTCACATCAGGAATAGGCACATAAAAAATCCCAGGTCGGCTTCCATCCTTTGTTCCGGGATTGTACTCGGCACTGGCAGACGATTCGCGGAAAGCCTCTGTTCTTCGTACTTCAAATTGTGTTTTGGGTGTCCTATCGAAGAGTTTCTCCAGATTAGGCTTCATCTTTTCATGAATGGCATTGAAGTTATCTATCACCTGCTGTGGATCAGTGAAAGGCATGAGCTCTGGCTTATTTCGAACATGATCAAAAAACGCATTTAGATCCCCTTCAAAGCCCACTTGAGCTTTTACTTTCTCCATCTCCTCTCTGATACGAGCTACTTCACTTTGACCAAGCGCGAATATTTCATCGGCGGTCATGGTAGTCGTGGTAAAATACTTGATCTGGTAATCGTAATAAGCACGTCCATTCGGAATGGCATCTATTCCTGAACTCTCTCTGCTAGCAGCTGCATAATCATTGATCACGAAATCAGCAAAACGTGCATAGGTAGGAATGATTTTTTCACTCACCATCTTATAATAGGCTTGCTTTAGTCTCGAAACATTATCTGGAGAAAACCCTTCAGGAAACATTTTCACAGGAGAGTAGAACAGATTGGCTTCTACTGAATCGGTAGCAAAACTCTGGAGCTGAGGAATGATCTTGTCGGTTAGTGCTTTTGGTAAAACATAACCTTGCGCCATCCCCTTTTTCATATTGGCCATGGCCGTATCTGAGAGCGCAACGAAACCTTCTAAGCGGCTCAGCCAATTGTCATAATCCTCCACCGTCTTGAATGGCTGGGCACTGCTGCCGCTCGCCAACTGCCCGATTGACAGGTGAAAAGAAAATATCTGATTGATGGGCAGTAGTTCGGTAGGATAATCAAGTCCCTCTAATCCCATATCGAGTTCCCAAAGAAGAATGTCGTAGCTCAGCTGATCAGTGGATGACAAAGTGGCTCGATCGTAGGTGAGCAACTCTGTCTTGTAGCGGTTGTAAAAATCCTTGAGGTCTGCGATGTATTCTTGAGAAAAGAAGTTAGGCAGAAGATCATTGTAGCGATTGTCTCCCGCGTAAGTCGCATTGATAGGATTGAACAAGAGCGACTCTTCATAATAGCGATCAAAAAGATCAGCAATTTCAACCTGAGGCTTGGGAGTAGAACAACACATGCAAAGCAGAGCAAGAACGAGTATCGATAAGTATTTCATGGATTTTGTGGTTAGGTGGAGTAATATAAATGGAATGGATGGAAACGGCATTCCTTAGAGATACATAGAAGCAAGGTGCATAGAACACTTTTTGCCTTATTATCTAATATTCCAAGCTGGCGCTCGTTTGCAACGAGTGCCTTCCAGTCGTTCGAGATTGCATCGCGGATGAAAAGACCTTAGCATTTGCAATGCTGCATCTAATAGATGTCATACCTGGCTACAAAAGTCCAGACCATGAGCTAAATCGTTGCTTCTGCTTCATCACAAGACACTACAAGCAACTCGTGCACTGCCCCCTTCTGACTTACTTCTTCAAGATCCCCTTACCAGTAGCACTCCAGAAGATGCCTCCATAGATGTGCTCAAGGAATATAGCATCAGAATAGGTGCCAGGAAGATGGCCCATAGCCGTGTAGAAAGAGCGGCCACCATCATACTCTTGGTACCACGAAATTGGATGAAAACCCATGCCCTTGGCTTTCTTATCCCCCCATTGTGCTTTTTCGTCATAAGTGGACTCATCTACGCTGATGAGGTATTTCAGATTATCAGATTTTGGCTCACCAAACTCATACCACTCGTCCGTCCACCAACGTGTATCTGGCATGAGCTGCATCCCAGGGAAGTTGCGATCCTCTACCTTGATCATTGCCGTTTGGTTTCTAGGGTGTATGTGAAACATCATACCTACCAGCTTCGTGTACCATGCCCAATCATACTCTGTATCTGATGCACTGTGTATCCCAACATACCCCTTTCCAGATTGAATAAAGCGCTCGAATACCGCCTGCTGTTCATCATTGAGTATGTCCCCTGTAGTCATGAGAAAGATGACCACATCGTATTTTTTTAAGTAATCGTCAGTGAAAACACGGCCTGCATTCTCCTCCCAGTCCAAACTAAAATCGTGACGTTGAGCCATCCACACCAGTGCATCTACACCTTCATTGATGGATTTATGATGATATCCATCCGTTTTGGTGAAAACCAAGGCTTTGAATTGCTGCGCAGACAAAATACTGGAGGAGCAGATAATAAGGAGAGTTAAAAATATCTTCATAAGGTCATGTTTATTTAGGGCAAGATAAAACTTACTATCAAGGACCTAAAAGTACAACCTCAATTTCATACTTTACCGTTCGTACAATTTCATCCCAAAGTGTGTCTTAATGTCGTTTAGATATTTGAAACATAATGACACTACCCAGTACATTTAATTTTATGAAAAATGTAATTATTGCTTTGCTTATTGTATTCGTTTTCGCTTGTACAGAGGAAGATCAATCGCCTTGTTCAGATACCGATGATTGCATAGAACAAGGATTATTTGAGTTGGACTC
>JBLIFO010000156.1:0-6988 GCA_047633875.1 Marinoscillum sp.
ATCAAAATTGATGTTTTTGGGCACTGATGATGGTTTGTATGTTTCCATAGATGAGGCTGCTTCTTGGATCAAATGGACCAATGAATATCCAACAGTAAACACTATGGACATGGTCATACATCCACGGGAGCATGATTTGGTGATTGGCACATTCGGTCGGGCTGCATATGTGATGGATGATATTCGCCCGCTTCGCGCTCTTGCCACAGAAGGAACTGGACTGCTAAAAAAGAAAATTCACCTATTTGAACCGCCAGTAGCTTACAACAATATTAGTCAACAACCTACTGGTAGTCGTTTTGGGGCAGATGCGATGTTCAGTGGTGAAAATAGAATGTCTGGCGCAATGATTTCTTATGTCATCAACAAACCAGAAAAAAAGGATGAAAAAGACAGTTTGAGCACATCTGCAGATTCATTGACTTTTCAAGTTTTCCAAGATGACAAGCTATTAAGAACTATCAAAATGCTTGCACCAAAAGAGAATGGCGTGAACAGAATGAGCTGGAACCTCACAGAAAAAGGAGTCAATAGCTTAACCCGTAAGGAATTGGATAAAACGAAAGAACCAAGCGGGACCGATGTGCTACCGGGTAGCTACAGAATCCAACTCACTTATGCTGGAGAAACTTCCGAATCTACCGTAGAGGTAAAGTTTGATCCAAGAATAGACATCTCCACAGAGGTATTAGCTGCAAAAAAGCGTGCGCTTATGCTTTTGGAATCTGATCTTGAGCTAGCTCTGGGTCGCACAGAGCAAATAAAAGAGAAATTAAAGATCACAAATGAGCTAACAGATCGCATGAAAGCAAAAGATGAGAAGAAATTTGAAGAGGAATTAAAACTGGTCAAGGCAAGTCAAGATTCACTCAATGCCCTACTCGACTTATATGTGGGTAAAGAAGATAAAAGACAAGGCATCACTGCGGATCAGACCATACATGTCAACTACTTCTATGGAAATGCTTACTTCTATTTATCAAATGGAATGGGCGTACCAACAAAAACAGAAGACGAACTTGTTCAGAAATTTCAGGAGGTTATGGAAGCTGCTAATGAAAAGACAGATAACTACCTACTTGGCGATTGGGAAACCTTTAGGTCTCAAATGATCAATTTGGATCTCAGTCCTTTCAAATAGACCTAAATCCATTCCTAACGAAAAAGGGTCAGCAGAAATGCTGACCCTTTTTTTAATGTAATGTCTAATACTATTTCTATCAACCAGTATTTCTCATCGCTGAAGCAATTGCATTGATAGAAAGCATCAATTGTGTCTGAGTATGCTCAGCAGCAGGATCACTTGTTGCTTTTTCCTTACGCCATTTGGCAAGTAGTTTTACTTGGAGCTTATGCAAGTGGTTCATGAGGGAAATCCTCAAGAAGTTAGAATAATAATGGTTCTTCCTTCTTGTCTCAATACTTGAACCAAGCAAATCCATCAACATCTCTCTTGTTAATTTCAATTCGTCTAAAAACATACCCAAGAACTTGTCTCTGATCTTCACATCAGTCACAAGAGATGCATATTCTGTCATGATTTCTTCATCAGTGGCAGCCAAACTAGTATCCACATTGGTCAGGACGTACCTTATGAATGGATCAAACTTCAAAGTTTTCTTAAACTCAGCATATGATGTTGCATCCTCTTCTTTCAACTTGCTAATAGCCGTTCCCAAACCATACCAGCTCGTCATGTTGTAACGTGATTGGCTCCATGAAAACACCCAAGGTATTGCTCTCAAATCTTCAAGTGAATTAGCTCCAGTACGTTTTGCTGGTCTTGATCCAATCTTACTAGTCTCTATGGCATCAATAGGTGTAGCCTCACGGAAATATGGAATAAAGCCATCAGCACGCATTAGCGTCTCATAATGCTTCTTACTATCGTCAGCCAATCGCTGCAATACTGGTGCAAGTACATGGCTTTTCCTTTCTGTCATTTGACTAATGATCGAAGCAGAAGCTGTTGTTGCTATGAGCAATTCTATATTGTATTCAGCATTGACCTTATTGGCATACTTCTGTGCAATGGTCTCCCCTTGCTCCGTGAGCCTTAGATCGCCACCAATACTAGAATGTGGTAGAGAATTGATAAAATAGTGAGTTGGACCTGCTCCTCTGCTTATTGATCCCCCCTTACCATGGAAAAAGCGAATTTTCAAATCAAACGCTTTCCCTGTTTCATATAGTCTTGATTGCGCCTTATAGAGGTTCCATTGGCTGGCCATGATACCACCATCTTTGTTACTATCACTGTAACCCACCATCACTTGTTGAGTAGCCTTGTCTGCTCCATCTCGCTCGCGGAAGTAATTCAAACTTCTTTGTGTGAAAGGGTGCTTTAAAAATCCATTTAGGATTTCAGGACCATTTTCCAAATCATCTATGGTCTCCAAAAGTGGAACTACAGGCAGTTCACAAACCAACCCTTCCCTTGTCTGGGTCGTAAGTCCTGCTTCTCTAGCCAATAGATAAACCAGCAAAAGATCAGATACACTTCTGGTCATACTTACGATGAGCGATCCTAAAGCATCTGTGCCGTATTTACTAATATGAGCCTCCAACACACGCAAACTGTTAATCACAGCCTCAGCGTTTGACCCTAATTTGATTTTCTGATGAGTAAATGGCCTATTTGAGAGCAATTCATTGTTTATAAATGTTATGCGTTCTTCCTCTGACCATTTTGTATAGTCTGTTTTTTCAAAACCTGAAACAGTCAACAGCTGCTCCATGGCCTTATCATGGAAGGCACTATTTTGACGAACGTCCAATTTGGCCAAGTGAAACCCGAAAGTCTCTACACACCTAATCACTCCATGGATGTCATTATAGGCGATCGTATACGAACCATAGGTAATCATTGCCTTTTGTAGTATTCGCAAATCATCTAGCAACTCACTCGAGTACACATAGCTTCCTGGCAATTCGTGAATATCGGTGGCGTGCCCTCGCTTTGTATCTAAAGGCAATCGTGTAATGATCAAATTCAAATATTGCCTAAAGGCTTCCCCTCTATTTCTTGAAAATGCCTCCTCACCTCTTACTCCGAGGTTTTCTTGCATTTCATAGATACGCTGACGAAGTGATGCATCCACCTCTTCTATGCCAGCCGTGAAGCTCAGATGTTTCACCAAATTGGTCAACTTCCTTCTTACCACCACAAGGGAACTCAACCTAAGTGATGTTAACGTATTTGCTGTTACTTCATCCGTGACTAGCGGATGACCGTCTCTGTCACCACCCACCCAATCTCCAAAAGAGAGTTTAGGCCAAGCATTCAATTCAAATAAAGTTTTCTTATCAAATCCTTGATCCTCCCAAGCTTGGATCATTCTTCTGTCCAATACAGGAAGCACTTCGGGGAATACGTTGGTTAAGTAATGCGTAATGTTTCTAAGCTCAGAAGGTACGTCAGGCTTTTCAATGAAAATTTCGCCTGTTTTCCAAAGTCTATAAAGCGTTAATTTGATATTCAGACGAATATTAGAAAGCTCATTTTTTGTATACATCGAATTCTCTCTACTCACGATGAGCAAATACAATTCTCTATGGTGTTCTAAAACTGTCGCTCTTTTAGCTTCTGTAGGATGTGCGGTAAGCACAGGTTCAACACGAATATCCTTTAGTTTAATAGCTATATCTTGTTCACTGATATTTAGATTTTTCAGTTTCTGAAGATTATTAGCCCACAAACCATTAACTGATGCGAGATTTTCATCTTCCAGAGTCCTTCTATGCTGCACGGCACTATTGATCTCCACCATATTCACAAGTTGAAAAACCAATGAGTACAATTGCACATCTCTTTCGGTCAACGTCTCTGGTGAAAGTCCCTTTATATCGTTGACCCATGGTATTTTAATGGCCATCTCCTCTTCCCCATTTTCAAGGAGAATTTCCTTAAGTGCTAGTAGGAGAAACTCTAAGTCTTCATATGGTTTTCCTAGGGTTTTCTTTAATAAATCAAGAGTAGACTTCATGGTAATTATTTTTATAGAACACTGTAAAATAATGAAAATATGACATTATTTTAGAATTATCATTGAAATTTTAGCAATTTCTTGATCAATTAGAAATATCACCAATTCATTGCGTTTGGCTTGTTAACTTTACGAATCAAAACAAAAAACAAAAAATGGATAATCGCAAATATTTGCCTTTTATTATAGCCACAGGTATCATACTGATTGTACTTCTTACCATTTCCAATAGTATTGTTTATAAAGTAAAATCTGGTGAGAGAGCTGTGATTTTTAATACTCTAACTGGGGAGCTCGACAAGAGTAACATAATCGGCCCTGGATTTCACGTGAAAGTTCCGTGGAGTGATGCTTATGTATATGATGTAACAGAAAATCAAATAGAAGAAACCATGGATGTTTTGGACAAAAATGGTTTGAACATCAACGTAGACATCACGGTGCGTTTTCACCCAGTATATGACAGCATTGGTGAAATCTATGAGACTTTCCGATTGGATTACATTAGCAGACTCGTTATCCCTGAAGTACGCTCAACTGTAAGACAAGTAATGGGCAGATATACTGCCGAAGAGATCTACTCAACTAAGCGTCCCGAGGTAGAAGTAGCAATCAAAGCGGAAACTGATGCAATTCTAGGTGCAGTTGGAAATAATATTGAAATGCGTGCTTTATTGATTCGATCTATCAAGCTTCCAGAACAAATTAGATTGGCTATTGAAAATAAATTAACTCAGGAACAAGAAGCCCTTGCTTATCAGTTTCGATTAGATAAAGAAAAAAGTGAAGCGGAAAGAAAGCGTATCGCTGCTGAGGGTGAAGCCGTAGCAAACAAGATTATCAACAGTTCTTTGACAGACGAATTATTAAAAATGCGAGGAATAGAAGCCACCATAGATATTGCAACTTCACCGAACTCAAAAGTGGTGGTTATTGGTAGCGGAAAAGATGGACTTCCTTTAATATTGGGAGGTAATTAAAAATTTGAACTAAAAGACCATTTCGTGGTTATTTGGCTGGAATTGAATGTTTTATAAGAAATAAGAAAAGTTAAAAAGAGAATTAGATGTCGAACGTAGCTGAAATCAAAGTAAACGGTCAGACTTATGAGCTGCCGATAATAGAGGGAACAGAAAAAGAGCAAGCAATTGATATTAGCTCTCTTAGAAGTAGTTCAGGTGTGATCACAATCGATCCAGGATTTAAAAACACAGGATCAACTACATCTGCCATCACATTTCTAGATGGAGAAACAGGGATTTTACGCTACAGAGGTTATCCTATTGAGCAGCTCGCAGAAGAATCTACTTTTATCGAGGTGGCTTATCTTCTTATCTATGGAGAGCTTCCTAGTAAGGAGCGGCTTACCAAATTCCAAAGTGATATTACCAATCACACATTGGTACATGAAGACATCAAAAAACTACTAGATGGCTTTCCGTCTACTGCTCATCCAATGGGAGTGCTTTCTTCTCTTGTTACCTCATTGACTGCTTTCTATCCTGAAAGCCTTGATCCAAATAGATCTAAATCGGAGGTAGATTTGAGCATCATTCGTATTCTTGCCAAAATGCCAACTTTCGCCGCTTGGTCGTACAAAAATCAAATGGGTCACCCAGTGATCTATCCTGATAATAAATTAGACTATTGTGGTAATTTCTTAAAAATGATGTTTGGCCTACCTACAGAAACCTACGAAGTAGATCCTGTGGTAGCTAGAGCCTTAGATCAACTTCTGATATTACATGCTGACCATGAGCAAAACTGCTCTGCTTCTACTGTAAGAATAGTAGGTAGCTCGCAAGCAAGTCTTTTTGCTTCCATTTCTGCTGGTATCAATGCACTTTGGGGACCACTTCATGGTGGAGCTAATACTGCCGTAATCGATATGCTTGAAAACATCAAAGCTGATGGTGGAGATACTAAGAAATGGATGGCAAAAGCCAAAGACAAAGACGATCCATTCAGATTAATGGGATTTGGTCATAGAGTTTACAAAAACTTCGATCCTAGAGCTCGTATCATTAAGAAAGCTGCAGATGATGTGTTAGAAAAATTAGGTGTTAATGATCCTATATTAGATGTCGCCAAAGGCTTAGAACGAGAAGCCCTTGAAGACCAATATTTTGTTGACAGAAAGCTTTATCCAAATGTAGACTTCTACTCAGGTATTATCTACCGTGCTTTAGGTATTCCTTCGGAAATGTTCACAGTGATGTTTGCCCTAGGTAGACTACCTGGCTGGATCGCTCAGTGGAAAGAAATGCGTGAAAACAAAGAACCTATAGGTAGACCGAGACAGATTTACACTGGAGAAAACGAACGACCTTACGTTCCTATGAATAAAAGATAAAAAAATGGCCTTCAAGAAACTTGAAGGCCATTTTTTTTTAAAACCCCTATATACTTTTTAGTATTTTCTATTAAGTATTTCTCCTAAGATTACAGCTCTTTTCGCTTGTTCTGTATCAGCTAGCATTTCCCTAATATCCATCGCTACACTTCTCGATTCCTCAGCAACTTGGATTCGCTCTATTTTAGGATCAAAGTGCTCATCTCTCTCAAAATCCAATTTGGCTCCCTCCGCTCGTTTTACAGACTCCTGATAAATACGCTTACTTTCATCGTCGGAAAAAACCCTTGTTTTACCTTCTTCAAATGTAGACGGTGATTTTTTTCGTTTCCAATCTTCCTTCGCTCGTTCTTGCTTATCAATTGCAAGAACTTTCTCCTCCTTAACTTGTTCTGAACTGCCCTCCTGCTGAGTAAATTCTTTAAGTAACTCTTCAAAGGTCAATGGCCTTGGTTTTGGAGCAGTAGAACTACGCTCTTCTAATTCTCCATCCTCTGTTGTTTTCTTCTTTTTCATCATCCGAGTGATGAAATATATCGCTCCAAAAGCGAGATACAACCAAAATTGAATATTATCCATAAGCCTCGTTTAATATAAAATTAGTCCTAAATTTGTTGATTCCACTTTAGCCTAAAATCACAGGTTTTCA
>JBLIFO010000157.1:0-6964 GCA_047633875.1 Marinoscillum sp.
TGCAACTGACACTCTTGAAGAATCCATTCTTTGATAAATCAAGTAGGCTTAATGCCGTGAATAATCTAGGGCTCAACCTTGATATAAAACAAAAATTCTATCATGAAGATACCAAGTTAGGTATGCTCTATTTCGGCCATCAGCTAAGAGGTGGTTATTCACAGCATCAAGCAAAAGTCTTAGATAGCCTCACAAGTTCCCTTCCAAAACAGCTCAGAATCAATAGTAAGGAATTTCGCTTCGGCTATGGCCTATTTATTGGTGATCGTTGGATGCAGCGTGCTGGAGATTCTGGTTTAACATTTGACTTCAATATAGGTATGGTAATAGGCCATCGAAATTTTCAAATGCCGTTCGATCAAACCTATCATTTTCTCTTCAATGAACTAAATCAGGATAAATTCTATTTGCCAATTATATTCACTTTGAATATTGGCTATGCAGGCCCTAAGCGAAGAAGTACAAGTTTTTAAATATGAGTGATCAAAATCCAGTGACAGTAGTAATAGGAGCTACACCCAATCCATCCAGATACGCATATTTAGCCACAAGTCGATTGGTAGAGAAAGGTCACAAAGTAGTACCAATCGGCATCAAGGAGGGCGAAATCTCTAAAGTTGAAATCCTAGACTTGCGAAAGAAACCCAAAGTGGAAAACGTAGATACTGTCACACTATATCTTGGCCCAAGCAACCAGACAGAATGGATTGAATACATCTATTCACTAGCTCCACGAAGAATAATCTTTAATCCTGGGACCGAAAATGAGGAGTTTATGCGTCAAGCTAGTTCCAATGGCATAGAGTGTCTTGCAGCCTGCACGTTAGTTATGCTTAGCGCAAATACGTATTAATCTTTTAATTCATTTCAACTTCTTCTACTACTTCATCCTTGTAAACTCTCGGCACACAGAGTATTCCTGCTTCGAGCATACGTATGATCATTGGACCTAAATAATCATTCTCTGGCAGATGAAAATCTATCGGATTGTCTTGATAGGTAAAGAGCTCCAAAGCAGGCATCTTTTCAAGCGAAGCAGGTATTTGCTCTATTTGATTGTTGGAAATATCCAGATCGGATAACTGGGATTTAATTAAAAATTGTACCGGAAAGTCTACTAGATAATTATCATTCACCCTCACCACTTTTACTTTATCCAGTTGCGCCAAGCCAGCCGGTAAAACACTAAGTCGGTTGTGATGAAGATACAATTCCACCAAATGATCAAGATTTCCCAATGATTCTGGAAGGGTATATATTTTATTATACGCTAGGAAAAGTATCTCTAAGCTGCTCAAATTCCCCATCGTTTCAGGAATTACTTCAAGTTGATTGTAATAAAGGTCGATTACTTTCAGGTCTAACTCGAATAAGTCTTCGGGCAGTGAAGTCAATTGGTTTTTATAGAAAGACAGCTTTGTGAGGTTTTTCAACTCAGAAATTCCAACTGGAATGTCTTTCAGCTGATTCTCTTGCAATTGCAATTCACCAAGTGAACTGAGCTTATAAAAACTTGGATGTATTTCATCTAAACGAGCATTGTTTACTTTAAGAACTTCGATAAAATCAATTTTATCATAGCGCTGCTCCGAAAGTTCGAGCTGATGCGATTTACTTAGCGAAATTGTTTTCACAAATGGTGCTCGCTTAAGTCTGCTCACAGGTATGGCTTCAAAAAAATTCTCATCAAGAACCAATTCCTTCAATCCTTCCAATCTCTTCACCCCAGAAGGCAGCCTTGACAAAGCATTGTTACTTAAGTCCAGTTTTTCCAAGCCATCTATATTAGGAATTCGAATCCATCGAAATCGTTCAAGATTATTCTCTCGCCAGTACACCCGCTTAAGATTCGGCAGGTCGTCCAGTTCCTTCGGTAGTTTCTTAATGCTGTTATTGTCCAATACCAAAATCTTCAATGATTTCGCCTTAAACACAAATTCAGGCACCTCCTCCAAGCCAGCACCTTTTAAATCTATTTCAATTAACGTATCAATACGGTCATGTGACAAATATTGATTTAAGCGCTTCTTGCCAGCTTCTAAATAGGATGTCTTTTTTGCCTCTAACACAGAATCCACAGCATTCTGCATGTTTTCAGCATACATATGTTCATAAATCATCCTCTGCCTTTGGTATATCGCCATCATCTCCTCTCTTGCTATTCGTACACTATCGTTGTTGATCTGGGTTCCAGATTGTCCCATTGTAGGAGACATTGTTAAGATTGTTAAGATAAAGAAGAAGTATCTCGTCATTTAAATTGTGGATTTGAAGAAAAGGGTAACCAAATGTGGCAATCACCACAGTCGTTGAACCTATTTTTATGTATTTTTGTGCTTTAAAATTAACACGAAATGGCAGAAGACAAATCAATAGGAAAAGGCGACTACTCAGCAAATAATATACAGGTCTTAGAAGGGCTCGAAGCAGTAAGAAAAAGACCAGCGATGTATATCGGTGATGTTGGGTTCAAAGGGCTTCACCACTTGGTTTGGGAGGTTGTTGATAACTCTATAGATGAGGCATTGGCGGGACATTGTGATACGATCAATGTGGAAATCAATAAGGACAATTCCGTCACAGTATCAGATAATGGTCGTGGTATACCTACTGATTATCATGATAAAGAAAAGAAATCTGCTCTAGAGGTTGTAATGACTGTCTTGCATGCTGGTGGTAAATTCGATAAAGACACATACAAGGTTTCCGGTGGACTCCATGGTGTAGGTGTATCATGTGTTAACGCATTGTCTACGGATCTTTCTGTTTTAGTTCATAGAAAAGGTAAAATCTACCAACAAGAATATAAAATCGGTATACCTCAATACCCAGTTAAGGAAGTTGGTACGACAGAAACAACTGGTACAATTGTCACTTTCACACCTGACTCTAGCATTTTTACTGTAAGCGAGTTTAAGTATGAAACAGTAGCATCAAGATTGCGTGAGCTTTCATTTTTGAATTCTGGCATAAAATTGACGCTTGTCGATCATCGTAATCAGGATGATGATGGAAAAGATGTCTCTGATGAATTCTTGTCTGAAGGAGGACTGAAAGAATTTGTGCTTTATTTGGATAGTACAAGAGAAAAACTAATCCCTACTCCTATTCATATCAATAGTGAAAAAGGCGAAATACCAGTAGAAGTTGCGTTGAACTACAATACCTCATATTCGGAAAATGTTGTTTCCTATGTCAATAACATCAACACAATAGAAGGAGGTACACACGTAGCAGGTTTCAGAAGAGCACTTACAAGAACGCTAAAGTCCTATGCTGATAAATCGGGACTACTAGAAAAAGCTAAAGTTGAGATCACAGGAGATGACTTCCGTGAAGGACTTACAGCCGTTATTTCTATAAAAGTTCAAGAGCCACAGTTTGAAGGACAAACCAAAACGAAACTAGGGAACTCGGATGCAATGGGAGCTGTAGATACAAGTCTAAGTGAAGCCCTCAACGAATATCTTGAAGAACATCCTCGTGAAGCCAAACTTATCATTTCTAAAGTAGTCTTGGCTGCTCAAGCTAGACAAGCAGCTAGAAAGGCACGAGAGATGGTTCAACGTAAAAACGTACTTTCAGGAACTGGTCTTCCTGGTAAACTAGCTGACTGTTCTGATAAAGATCCTGCTGTTTGTGAAGTTTACCTAGTAGAAGGGGACTCTGCGGGTGGTTCTGCAAAGCAAGGCCGTAACAGGAAATTTCAGGCAATACTTCCACTAAGAGGCAAAATACTAAACGTTGAGAAAGCGCAAGAGCACAGGATCTATGACAATGATGAGATCAAAAATATCATCACTGCGCTAGGTGTTCGAATAGGCACTGAGGAGGATGCCAAGGCACTAAATTTGGACAAACTTCGATATCACAAAATCATCATCATGACGGATGCTGATATTGATGGTAGTCACATTAGAACCTTGATCTTGACTTTCTTCTTTAGATACATGCGTGAGCTAATAGATAAAGGATACTTATATATCGCACTTCCTCCATTGTACCTAATCAAAAAAGGTCGCCAAGAGAAATATGCTTGGAACGAGCAAGATAGAGCTCAAATAATTCGAGATATTGCCGGAGAAGGAAAAGAAGATACAGTGGGTGTACAGCGCTACAAAGGTCTTGGGGAGATGAATCCTGAACAACTTTGGAGTACTACCATGAATCCTGAAACAAGAAGCTTGAAAAAGGTAAGTATCGAATCAGCTGCTGAAGCGGATCATTTGTTTTCAATGCTTATGGGTGATGAAGTAGCTCCGAGAAGAGACTTCATAGAAAAGAATGCTAGATACGCCAGAGTTGACGTTTAATTCTTAATAGATCGAAAACTTTCAAGCACTAATTGATATAGTGCTTGGATGAATTTCCAAACCATGACGAATGAGAAGAGAATCGCAGTGCCAAGTGCGAGTACAATTAACAAAACGAGCTCAAATACTTTATCCATTGGTTTAGGTAGTTATTTGATAAAGAAACACAAAATCCCTCATACTGTTATAAAATTCGCATAAAATCTTTTATGATGAAATATAATTTTGCCATAATCACATTTGTTGCTCTTTTAATTTTAATAAATTTCAATAAATCGCTCGCTCAGGCTTATTGGCAACAAAAAGTAGACTATAAAATTATAGTCGATTTTGATGATAAAAAGCACCAATATAAGGGAATTGAGCTCCTGACATACACTAACAACTCCCCAGACACCTTAAAAAATGTTTTCTATCACTTCTATTTGAACGCTTTTCAACCAAATAGTATGATGGATATGCGCAGCAGAATACTTGAAGACTCTGACAGCCGAGTAGAAAATCGCATAAGCGAATTGGGCGAAGATGAAATTGGATATTTAAAAGTTATCAACCTCTCTCAAGATGGCAAACTGCTAAACCATAAAGTTTCAGAAACAATTCTTGAAGTAAAACTTGCTTCACCTATTGCACCTGGGGCATCTACTCAGTTTGAGATGAACTTCAAAGGTCAAGTTCCTTTGCAGATACGAAGAACAGGCAGAAACAGCTTGGAGGGCATTGACTATTCCATGGCGCAGTGGTATCCTAAAATGGCCGAATATGATAAAAATGGCTGGCATACTTCTCCTTATGTTGCAAGAGAGTTTCATGCGCCGTGGGGTGATTTTGACGTTAAAATCACTATTGACCGAGATTATGTACTAGCTGGAACTGGTATTTTGCAAAACCCGAACGAAATGGGCTTTGGCTATGAAGAAGAAGGTATTACAGTTCCCAAAAAGGACAAAAGAGTCACTTGGCATTTCAAAGCCAAGAATGTCCACGATTTTGTATGGGCAGCAGATAAAGAGTACACACAGACAACAGCAAAAGTGCCAAATGGTCCATTGGTTCGTTTTTTCTATGTGCCAAATGAAGAAACTGAACTTTGGAAAATTCTCCCAGAATATACCGTGAAAGCATTCGAATATATCGAGAAAACCTTTGGCCCGTACGGCTGGGAGGAATACTCCTTAATTCAAGGTGGAGATGGAGGCATGGAATATCCAATGGCTACTTTGATAGCTAATAAAAAATTATCTGGAGTCAGATCATTCGAGTCTTTAATTAATGTGATGGCGCACGAAGTAATGCATAGCTGGTATCAGGGTATGTTGGCGACTAATGAGAGTTTGTATGCTTGGATGGATGAAGGTTTTACTAATTATGCGCAGGATAGAACTGTCAATTATATTTTAGAATCAAAAGATAACAATCCCCAAGAAAGTGCTTATCGAAGATATCGATCTTGGGTTTCACAAGGCAAAGAAGAACCCTCTGTGGTTCATGCAGACCACTTCACAAGTAATGCAGCCTATTCGAGGGCATCATACACTAAAGGCACTTTAGTATTGACCCAACTTGGATATATAATCGGTGAAGACATCAGAGATCAAGCATTACTTTCCTATTATAACAAATGGTCTTTCAAACATCCAGATATGTATGACTTCATCAATGTGGTTGAAGGTCAGAGTGGGTTGGAATTGAGTTGGTTTTTTGAGTATTGGATCCAAACTACCAAAACGATCGATTATGCTATAGAGTCAGTGAAATCAGATCAAAAGAGCACGAAAGTTAAACTCCAAAAAATAGGCCTCATGCCTATGCCATTGGATATCCATATTACTAAAAATGATGGATCACAATTAATCTACTATATCCCACTTGGAATGATGCGTGGTGAAAAGGTTCAAGAAAATGAAACTAATCGAATAATTGGGAAGGACTGGGCTTGGACGCACCCAACCTATGAATTCTCCCTTGACATTCCTTACAGTGAGATAAAAACCATCCATATCGACCCAAGTGAACGTATGGCGGATATTGATCTTTCTAATAATACGTTTGTTCCAAGCAGTATTGGCTATTAGGGCAATTACTCTCTTACTTCTGCCTTAATACTTACCATTTTTGCGGAATTAAGCGGGTCGTTGGAGAATATAGAAATAGTCTTGTATTGTCTTCCTTTGCGCTCATCTGTATCGAATGAGACCTTTAACGATACTGTTTCGCCTGATTTTATTGACTTCTGTGGAATGTCAGCTACTACACAACTACAATTAGTTTTGATCCTTCGAATCACCAAATCTGTTAATCCAGTATTGGTTACCTGAAACTCTGTCGTTGCTAAGGCTCCTATTTTCAAAATCCCGAAATCAAACTGACCCTGATCAACATTGACCTTTGGAGCCTTCGCAAGTTCTTTATCTGACATCACTGGGAAATATTCTGTGATGGTAGCAATAGCACTGAGTTGCTTTTCAGCATCTTCAGTTTCATCTGTGTAAATCGTGATATTATCCGAAACATATCCATAATCATCTTTAACTAATGGATCATACGTCAAGATTATTTTACCAAGTTGATTTGGTTCCAATACAATCGGCTCAAAAGACACCTTGATGTGCTTTGGTAATTTACTTTTTGTTTCTAGCCATGTGACTACA